>NZ_JAOVQM010000005.1 GCF_025742995.1 Paracholeplasma manati
ATCAGTAACATTTAAATCTCTTTCTAATCCATTCAACCTTTTTTAATCATGTCCTCTTATCACCTAAACAACCGTTTTCGTGATATTTTTTTTATTCTTTACTGCTTGACATATTTACCGGTTGCTTTATTAGTATATAGTTGTCAACGCTTACATTATACGAAAGTATATAAAAAAAAGAAATGTGCAAGTTGCACACTTCGTTATTTGTTTTTAGATGTAGGGATTCGCTCTTTTAGAAAACTTATAAAGTCATTCACATTACCCTCTACTAAAGATGATTTTGGTATGATGATGGCCATATTAAATCGAATATATAACAGAATCAATCGTTTGGTGACAACCACTTTTTTGAAAACAACATATGGACCCGTTTGATCGATGGGTTGATCTTTATATAAGCTGGTTTGATGAAATTGCTGGTCGTTAAATTCAAAAAGGATGTTTTTAGCCGTATCTTTCATGCTCCTTTTAACCCTAAATTTAATGATGAGTGTAAAAAATATTGATATTATAGTGACATATAAAATAGTCCCGAAAATCAGTGAGAATTCAAGTGCTTCAGGGACATCCTTATAGTTCATATTGAATATGAAGAGAATCACTGCGAACCCAATCAACGGGATGATGGATTCCCTGCGAAAAAAGTGAGACCAAAAGAACTCAGAATAATGGTATTTGGTATATTTAATCTTTGCTTTAAACATGGCTAGTTCTCCTTAATCAACAAATATATAATCGCTGCGTCTTCAAACTTCTTCAAATCAAATCCAGTAACTCGATAGAACTTATCTAAACGGTTAATCAATGTGTTACGGTGGAGATACAAGGCTTTCGCAGCCTCAGATGTATTTTGGTTCTTTTCAATGAAAATCTTCATCGAGTGTAAGAATTCTTCATCCTCATAAAACTGTTTTAAAATCATCTTTTTCGATTGCTCATCGATTGAACCTAGGATACGATCATAAAATAGAATCTTGTCGTTTAAGTATGGACGGTCAAATTTTAATGACAACATCTTCTTTTGCATATCCTCTTTCAAAGCAGATTCAGATTCAAAGAATGACGATTCATACAAAGATAAACTTTGGAATAAATCGGTATTGATGGTATTGATCAATTCTTCATAAACCAAGTCACTGGGTTCTCTCACCAAAACGACGAGTTTATCATTTTCGACATATTGTTTTGGATTAATCAACATATCAGAAAAAAGCGACTGAATGGTCGTCAATTCATCAAGATTCAATTGTTCGACTGGACTGACCAAAAGGTAGCCTTTGTACATGTTATCACCAACCTAATTATACCAAAAAAAGAGAGTGATTTCGTGTTTAATTAAAATATGTCAATTTTGCTATGATATAATGGATTTGGTGATAAGATGAAATACCCACAATTTATAAAACCCAATGGTACCATTGGCTTATTCGCGAGCAGCTTTGGTGCGAATACAGAACCGTATAAAAGCAGACTAGAATCGGCCATCCAACAGTTAAAATCTCTAGGCTATCAAATTGTCAGTGAAGGCGATATTTTTGGTTATTATCAAGGCGCGAGCGCTTCTAAAGAAGCTCGGGCAGCAGCCTTCATGACCTTATATAAAAACCCTAAAGTCGATTTTTTATGGAGTGTTGGTGGTGGCGAATGGTTGATGGAAATGTTGCCTTATATCGACTTTGAAGACCTAAAAAAATACCCACCCAAATATGTGATGGGCTATTCCGATAATACCCATTTAACGATGTTGATGAATACCTTATTAGATACCGCTTCAATCTATGGTCAACACACCACTGAATTTGGTATGAATCCAATGGATGAATCTTTAAAACAAGCTTTAGAAGTCATCTCAGGAGAACGCTTAACCCAATCGAGTTTTCCATTATATGAAGGTAAAGGTGCAGAACAACCAGACCCATTGGGTGGTTATGTTCTCTCTGAACCTACACGATGGGTTAACTTAAGGGGTGAATCTGAAATCCGCTTAGCAGGGCGATTCATCGGTGGTTGTTTAGATGTATTTATATCGCATTTAGGCACACCGTTAGACCACATTAGTTCTTTTATCGAACAATATAAAGATGAAGGGATTGTTTGGTTCATGGAGGCTTGCGACCTAAACTTATTTGGTTTAAAAAGAGCCCTATGGCAACTGAAACAGGCGGGGTGGTTTAAGTACACCAAAGGCTTCATTTTTGGTAGACATCTAAATGCGTCACCTGTCATTGATTTAGACCAATACCAAACCACATTGGATATTTTAGGGGACTTGAATGTCCCAATCATCATGGATGCTGATTTCGGTCATATCCCACCAACCTTTACATTGATTAGTGGCGCTTTTGTCGAGATCGAATCCAAAGATGGCAAAGGTACCATAAAAACGATCATAAAGTAAAAAATTCCCCAAAAACTGGGGAATTTTGTTTTATTATCCGATGGAACCTTCCATTTCAAGCTTGATGAGCTGGTTAAGTTCTACTGCATATTCCATTGGAAGTTCTTTTGCGAATGGTTCAATGAAACCCATAACAATCATTTCAGTCGCTTCTTCTTCAGTTAGACCTCTACTCATAAGATAGAATAATTGGTCTTCTGAAATCTTAGAAACGGTTGCTTCGTGTTCTAATGAAACATCTGAATTACGAACGATGTTGGTTGGGATGGTATCTGAGAATGAGAAGTCATCTAAAATGATGGTATCGCATTCGACATGGGCTTTCGCGCCTTTAGCACGTCTACCAAAGTCGACTTTACCACGATAGTTCACAGTACCGCCACCTCTAGAAATCGATTTGGAAATGATCGATGAAGTGGTGTTTGGTGCGACGTGAATCATCTTCGCACCAGTATCTTGATTTTGGCCTTTACCTGCGAACGCAATCGAGATGGTGGTGCCTTTAGCACGTTCCCCAAGCAATACGCAAGATGGGTATTTCATGTTAACGTCTGAACCGATGTTACCATCGATCCATTCCATGTGTCCATCTTCATAAACGAAGGCACGTTTGGTGACTAAGTTAATGACGTTATTCGACCAGTTTTGGACGGTGGTATAACGGCAGGTTGCGCCTTTCATGACAACGATTTCTACAATCGCTGCGTGTAGGGAGTCTTTGGTATAGACAGGGGCTGTACAACCTTCGACATAGTTGACTGAAGCACCTTCATCGACGAGGATTAAGGTACGTTCAAATTGTCCCATTTGTTCAGAGTTGATACGGAAGTAGGATTGTAGTGGTTTTTTCACCTTCACACCTTTAGGTACGTAGATGAATGACCCACCACTCCAAACAGCACTATTTAAAGCGGCGTATTTATTATCTGAATAAGGAATGACAGTTCCGAAGAACTTTTTAACCAATTCAGGGTGTTCTCTTAATGCGGTATCGGTATCGGTAAAAATGACACCTTCAGCTTCTAATTCTGCCATGGTTGAATGGTATACAACCTCAGATTCAAATTGGGTTGATACACCTGCTAAAAATTTTCTTTCAGCTTCAGGAATACCTAGTTTTTCAAAGGTATCTTTAATTTCTGATGGAACATCGTCCCATGAATTCTCTGATTTTTCGGACGCTCTAATGAAGTAGGTAAACTCATCAAAATCGATGCCTGATAGGTCTGGACCCCACTTAGGGTTTTTTAATTCTAAGAACTTTTGGTAACTCTTTAATCTAAAGTCTAACATCCATTCAGGTTCATTTTTATATTCACTGATGGCACGAACTACCGGTTCACTTAGCCCTTTTTTCGTTCTAATGACCGGGGTATTTTCGGTTTTAAAACCGAACTTATAGTCACCAATGATGGCGTCTATTTTCTTTTTATTGTCATCCATGTTTATTCCTCCTTGTTGTGAAGCAATGCTTGTTCAGCTGCTTTCCATGCAAGTGTGGCACATTTGATTCTGGCTGGAAATTGTGCAACACCATGATATGCTAAAGCGTCCCCTTTTAGAATATTTGGATCGTATGGTTCATTCGTCAACATTTGATAGTAAGCTTGGATGATGGATAACCCTTCTGCTTTGGTATGATTCTTAAGCGTAATGCTCATCACACTCGCACTTGAACAACAAATACTGCATCCAGTCCCTTGATGTCTAATGTCGGTGATGATGCCATCGGTCTCCTTCAACTGTACAGTCATATCGTCACCACAAGATGGGTTGTGTAAATGAACTGTAAAATAGGAAGGGTCTTGTACCAAGCCTTTGTTGTATGGATTTTTATAATGATCCATGATGACTTGACGATATAAATTTTCTAATTGTGAACTCATGTATTTTCTCCTTAAAACGCTTTAAAGAAACGAACCGCTTCTTTGACGCTTTCTACAAATCGATCGGCATCTTCATAATCATTATAGATATAGAATGTCGCACGTAAGGTTGCTAATTGTTTCAACCATTTGGTAATGAGTTGAGCACAGTGGTGACCTGCACGTAAGCACACTTGATTTTGGTCGAAAATGCTGGCTGCGTCGTGTGGATGAACATAATCCACATTGAATGTAATGATGCCTGTTTCAGAGGTTGGGTTGTAAACTGTAATGCCTTCAACAGATTTCAACTTCTCTAATGTATATTGATGTAGTGCGTGCACGTGTGCGTGGATTTCATCAAAACCAATCGATTCAATGAATTCGATGGCTCTACCTAAACCGATGGCGCCAGAAATGATGGGGGTCCCTGCTTCAAAACGGTATGGGGTATCCTTCCAGGTTGCCCCTGAAAGTTCGACTTGGTCGACCATGTCACCACCGAATTCGGTTGGTTCCATTTTGTTAAGTAAGTGTTTTTTCCCATAGAGGACACCGATGCCGGTTGGCCCTAAAATCTTATGGCCAGAGAAGGCAAGAAAATCGGCATTTAAGGCGGTGACATCGATTTTCATGTGTGGTGCAGCTTGAGCTGCATCCACGACAACTATTGCACTTTTTTGATGTGCCAAATCGATGATTTCTTTGATGGGGGTAATATAACCCATCACATTAGATACATACGTTAACGCAACTACTTTGGTGTTGTCTGTTAACACAGATTTAAACGCTTCTACGGTAATACGTCCTTCTGAATTTAGTGGGACATATACTAAGGTTGCTCCTGTGTTTTTAGCAACTTGCATCCACGGTAAAACCGATGAATGGTGTTCTAATTCGGATGTGATGATTTCATCCCCAGGTTTTAATTGCTTTTGATAGCTAGAAGCGACTAAATTAAGGGATGCTGTGGTACCACGGGTAAAGACGATTTCTTCAAATTTTGCATTTAAAAAGCGTGCTACCGTGGTTCTTGCTGCTTCATACAAATCGGTCGCTTCATAAGATAACCCATATACACCACGATGGACATTGACACCTAATTTTGAATAATAGTGATCAACGACATCGATGACGTTTTTTGGTTTTAATGATGAGGCCGCTGTATCTAAATATACCAGTTTAGGATTATGGTCGTAAATGGGGAATTGTTGGCGTATTTGTTTGACATCTAACATAAGATTATAGTCTTTGATTGACCAAAGAAACAAATCGTTCTTTGAGTGGTTCATCTTCGATTTCGGAGATGATTGGATTTAAAAATCCATTGATCATTAAGCGTTCAGCATCTGGACGAGTTAATCCTCTGCTCATCAAATAATAAACGCTATTTTCATCCAATTTACCGATGGTTGCCCCATGTCCAGCTTTGACGTCATATTCATCAATCAATAAGATTGGATTTACTTCAATGATGGCTTGGTCACTTGCAATAATACCTTTTAAACTTTGATAAGCGTCGGCTTGTTTCATTCCTTTAAGGATTTTTTCAACCCCATTAAGGATGACTCGGCCATTCGAGTTTGCAATCGCGATGTTGTGCATGGTACCCGTGGAATTTGGTGCAGCATGCACGATTTCGATGTCGATGACTTGATTATTGTCCGTTGAACTGATGGCGACTGCTCTGAGTTTAACGTTCGCACCTTGTCCCACCAATTTCGCATTCATTTTTGCGTTGATGACATTGGACACAAATCCACCGATTAAATCGAGTTGTGCATCTTTTTCAGCAACGAAATAATGTTGTAAGTTTGCGTTCTTGCTAGCTAGGTCACAAACCAATAGATATTTGACATTGGCATTTGGTTTGCCTGTAAGTTTAATATTATAGGTGTTTGGATTGATATCTGCACTCGCAATCTCTAAAATGAGTTTCACTTCTGCGGATTCTCCAACCACGATTTCTAAAGATTCATTGTTATCGTCTTTGAGTGTGATTTTGATTGGGTCTTCGAATGTTTGATTTCTTTGAATGGACAATACTTGTTCATCAAATGTAATCCCTTTGGGTAAAGAGCCTTGAACTTGATGATCTTTAATGACGATTTGATTCATACTATTCGTTGTCCGTTTCTACAAAATCGATACCCAATTCTTCTTTCACCCATTCGTAACCATTTTGGTCAATCTTTTCAATCAATTCTTGACCACCACTAAGCACAATCTTACCATCAATCATGATATGAACATTCGTAGGTTTGATGTGATCTAAAATTCTTTGGTAGTGTGTAATTAAAATACAACCGAATTGGTCATTGACCATACCATTGACGTTTTCACCGACAACTCTCAATGCATCGATGTCTAGACCTGAGTCGATTTCATCAAGGACTGCAAATTTAGGTTTTAACATCTTTAGTTGAAGAATTTCATTGCGTTTCTTTTCACCACCAGAGAAACCTTCATTTAAATATCTGTGTGGTAGATCTTCACGCATTTTTAATTCTTTAGCCGCTTTTTCATATTTGCCAATGAAATCAAATAAAGGAATTGGTTGACCATCGTTCTTCGCTTTCAATGCAGAACGCATGAAATCACTGTTGGTAACACCAGGTACTTCTGCAGGGTATTGCATCGCAAGGAATAAACCTGCTCTTGCTCTTTCATCGACTTCGAGTTCTAGTAGGTTTTCGTCGTCTAAATAAACTTCACCTTCAGTAACTTCGTATTTAGGATGTCCCATCAATGCACTTGCAAGTGTGGATTTACCTGTTCCGTTCGGTCCCATAATGGCGTGAACTTCGCCACTTTTGACTATTAGATTGACTCCTTTTAGGATTTGTTTGTCTTCAATTGAGACATGTAAGTTATTAATTGTTAGTGTTGACATTGTATGTCCTCCTTGTACCACATGTATTATAACGCATTTAAAACGGTATATCTAATGATACACACTATTTATTATATTATTTATAATGGAATTGTGGGAAAAATTTGTGAAAATAACTGGTAATCGTTTTCATAAAAAAATAAAAGCATTTTCACAGTCGTTGTTGTTTTATTTTGTTTATAATGAAATTGTCAAAAGCGACACCGGTCCTTTTATGATCGAGCGATTGACCATTTACGTATTTTTTCTCCCAAAAAATACCTAAGCGTAACACCACGCATCATGATGTTTTGTTATTGATCTGCCATCCTCAATAACGAAACATCTGTAAACGGTGATTTTTTTTTACTCTTTTGAGGTTTAGTATGATTATGCTATTTATTTAATAGATTTGACGTGAAACACCTTTTCGAAATAATTTCTTGTGGTATAATGAAAACACGGATTTTACAATACAGTGAGGTATTTATCATATGATTAATCGCAGCAATGAATCAAAAATGCGCTATTTGATGTATGTGATTGGAGCGATTGTCTTTTTTGACATCATGATCATCATCACCAATTTATACATAGCACCTATTTTAACGGGGTTTGGATTACCCGATATTCTTATCTATTTAAAAGCTTTAACGTTCCTTATGCTATTCATTATCATTAGTATCTGGGTAAAAGACGGTAGTTTTTCCCTATCTAAATCTACACTACGGCAGTTGTTATGGCTTGGTTTTTATGTATTATGTACTTATTTCTTCAGTGTTTACATGTATAAATATTATCTAATTGTTGATACTCAAAATATCATTAAAAACCAGATTCTAGGCGGTAATCCTGCTTTGGTATTTGATTTATCTAGAATCAATTTACAACAGTTAACGTATATCACAACCATTTTCAGTGGTTTTAATTCAGAAATTATGTTGTTCGCACAAGCACTTGTTCTTCAAGCCATGATCATTGGTACTAAGTCATTTGAAATTCAAGAAGAACCAGACATCATGTATGATACGTTCATGTTTGATGGTAAGTTATTCTACATCAGTATGTTGCACATGTTATTTGCATTCCTATCCATTAATCTACTAACATTTAGATATGAGCTATTGAGTGCAATCGAAATTGGTGTTGCAGTAGCTGCATTTGCCATATCAATCCTCAACTTCATTACAAGTTCTGACGTCTTTAAGATGCGAAACAACTATTGTAAGCAATCCGATTTTGTATCATCACACCGCTTTATGATATTATTAATGATCATCAATATTGTCTTGTTTGCACTATTGTTTGGATATAATGTGTACTTATACATCATATTCTCTGGTACATATCGAATTGTAGCAGCGTTGTTAGCACTTGTTACAGCTTCATATCTGCTTGCGAGAACAAAATCAATTTTATCTTTAGAAAACAAATAATTGTCTTTTATTAACCTCCCTTAAAAAGGAGGTTTTTTTTCATTTCAAGTCGATTTAATGCATTCTAGAATCACTATAATTTATTGTCATTATATTGGCTATCGTGTATTGTTACCCACTTAAATCCATATTTTTATTTCGATTTTATTTATTTTCAAACATTGAAACGATAACTATTTCAATGAACGAGTGCTTTAAATGATTCGTGTGAATAATGAAAGCGTTTCTAATAATGTTATATCATTCTTCAAAATAACATAGTATGAAAGATAGATGAAAGACTTGTTTGCTATAATATTATTGAAGATGAAGGAAAATAACCTTATTTTCATCATCAAAAATGAATCAAAAGCAATAAATACGTAGAATCCATGACGTTTGAGGGAGTGTGTATGGGTAACATTTTATTGATTTCGGATCGTCCTAAGCCCTATGACGATCTTATTGCACAGTTTAGAAGAAATGATTTTCAAGTAGTATCAAAGAAGTATGCAGCCGCAACTCAGAAAAAGACTGCAGAACAGATTTTCGATTTCGTTTTATACGAAATCAAACCTACCTTTGAAGCGAATGTGCAGTACTTATCACCCATCGTGAGAACTGGTACTGTACCCATTTATGTCATTGGTGATGTCAGTGAATCCGATGAAATTGCCTATTACAAACTAGGCGTTCAAGGGGTCATCCGGATTCCATTTAATCCAATTCTTATCGCTGAACGTATTTGCTCTATCATTAAGTTGTTGGAAAAGACCAGTCGGGTCATTCGTAAGGTGAAAATTGGTTCGGTTGAAATCGATTTACACAATCGTTATGTTAAAAAACATGATGAATATGTTAAATTGACCAATGTTGAGGCGAGAATATTACGCATTTTATTCAATAATAAAAACCATATTGTTGAAAAGGATGCCATCATTCACTATGCTTGGGATGATGATGAATCCGCTACAGACAATGCATTAAGCATTCATATTACACGCTTGAGAAATAAGATTGAATTTGATAAACAAAAACCACTGATCGATACGATTTGGGGTACTGGATATCGTTTGAACTACAATATCCCGGAATAATTCATTCTTTATCAAGATATGGAAATGTTAGTTTCCCCGGCTAACATTTTTTTCTTTCTTAAAATCAAAAAAGACAATCAAATCGATTGTCTTTTTACCTATATGAGTGTTTTTAATTGATCCACATGATACTTATAGTACTGACTTGGACTGTAGGTATCCGAATATAACATCACAGCTTTGTTTGTGTTTTTATCTAACGCAACATTAATGACCGAAATGGTTTCTCGTTTGCTACGATAAAACACGATTTCTTTTAAAGCTTGCTTGTTAGATTCGTTTAATTCATCTACAGGTTTGATTTGTGAAACCAGCATGCGAGAGATTTTCATTTTCTTTTTCAATAATTCTTGATTCAGCTTATTGATTTCAACATCGGCTTTATCAGAAAAGAAAATCGGTTCGCTTGGACTCAATAAGACCAAAACTTGAAGAATATAGCGTCTTCTGATTCGATTTATATGGTCCTTTTCAGCCTTATAAAATACTTTAAAGGTTTCTGCTTGACTATAGAGGACAAAATCCTTCTGACGGGCATAGGCTTCGAATACTGGGATTTCTTTCATATGGTTTAGTTCAAGTGGTCCAGATGCGTTTCGCATAATTCTAATCAAATAAGACACATTCTGAATACGGTCAAGATAAGATTTGAAAAACACAGATACGACCATCAACACGATGATTAATAAAAGAAAAACGATGAATTCCAGATTACTATCCCGGATGAGAAAACCTGCAGTGATTGCAACAGCACCAAACAATAAGAATACAACCAAATATAGAATATAAGTTCTTGTGAATTGCTGATTAATGCGTTTTAATTCATCCATGTTAAATCACCGCCAAAATAATACCAATCACCATGACGATGCCCGACGCAATCAATAATTCAATGAAAAACGTTGTTTTAACATCGTCTTCTTTAACCGATTGATAGTCTTTGAAGTTTGGATACTGTGTTTTGAAGTTTCTTGCAAATAATGACTTCATTGCATAGCTAAATCCTTGAAAGACCACATAAGCTTTTGTCATCGCAACAATGGATGGTAAAAATGTAATAATTCCCACAACGAAGAGCACATCACTGAGGGATGAAATGGTAAATGTGCTGCCCATAATCCACAAGTGGAGGATTAGGGCAAACACATTTAGAATGGTAAACAGAATAACCAATCGAACCTTATTCATTATTTGTTCGCTTTGATTTTAGCTTGATACTTTTCGAATTCAACCGTGTTACACAATACGAAATGATCTGGTTCAATCTCACGTAAGGTTGGTTTTTCGACGGAGTAATCATGCTCTTCTTTTGGATTGTAACGTTCTCTTCTCACTCTGGTGCGCTCATACGCAGGGTCAGGCAGTGGAATAGACTCAAGTAATGTTTTGGTATATGGGTGCAACGGATTATTGAAGATGGCATCTTTATCGCCAATTTCAACAATCTTACCAAAATACATCACGGCAAGACGGTCGGTGAAGTATTTAACAACCGATAAATCATGGGCGATGAATAAGATGGTAATTCCCTTGGTTTCTCTAAGCTCATTAAGCAAGTTAATGATTTGTGCTCTAATCGAAACGTCTAGGGCTGAAATTGGTTCATCGGCGATGATGAATGATGGTTCAACAACGAGTGCTCTTGCAATCCCAATACGTTGACGTTGACCACCTGAGAATTCGTGTGGGTAACGGCTCGCATGTTCAGGCAATAGACCAACCGTTTTTAACGCTTCTCTAACTCTTTCATCAATTTCAGCTTCATTACGAACACCATTGATACGTAGACCTTCAGCAATGATTTCTTTAACAGTCATACGAGGGTTCAAGGATGCAATTGGATCTTGGAAAATCATTTGCATCTTACGCATTAATAATTTGTTCTTGTGTGTTAATTGATACTTCAAGTTAAGAATGTCTTGTTTTTGTCTAATTGCATTCAAACTGATTTCTTTTCTTAGTTTAGCCAATTCTTTAGATTTGTTTGCTAAGTCTGCTTTCGCATCCTTATCATTGGATTGACTATCACGAGCCAAAGCACCTTCCGCAGATTTAACTGCTTTTTGAAGTTCATTGATTTGTGCATTGATCGCTTCATTAGAATCTTTATAACGTTTTAGAATAGCTTGATAGCGTTCATTCTTATCCAGTTCTGCAATTTCCTTCAAACCATGTGGGTCTTTAACACTGACAAAACGTTTGTCGCGTTTCGCAAGTCTAAGGACATTCATGGAACGATTGAATTCTTCATCATATTCTGCTTGAATTCTAGCTTTTTCTTCATTCAATTCTGATTCAGATAAGCCGCTTTTTTCGGACAATGCTTTTAATTTTCGTTCTTTAATGGCTGTAATACGTTGAACGACTGCTTGATGATCTGCTTTCGCCTTTTTCACATCTGAGATAATTCTGGTGCCTTCAAAGAAGACCTCACCACCGGAAGAATTATACAACTTGATGATGGTTCTACCTGTAGTGGTTTTACCACAACCGGATTCACCAACGAGCGAGAATACTTCACCCTTGTTAATGGTAAATGAAATATCGTCAACAGCTTTATTGACTGCTTTGTTCCTGCCAGAACCAAGCTTAAAGTACTGTTTGAGATTTTCCACTCTTAAAATTTCTTGTTTTGGATTACTCAAATTATTCACCCTCTACTGTCTTAGTTTTGGTTTCTGTTTCCGCTAATTTTGCCGCGGTTGTTTTGGTATAACGTTCGATGCGTTGTTGAATGATTGGTGGTGTTGGAATCTTCGGTGCATCTGGATGTAGCAACCATGTAGCAGCATAGTGCGTATCGGATACTTTAAAGAACGGTGGTTGTTCTTCAAAATCGATTTTTAAAGCATATTTGTTACGTTCAGCGAATGCATCCCCTTTAGGTGGGAATAACATGTCTGGTGGAGTACCTGGAATCGAAACCAATTTGTCTTTAGTATCTAAATCCGGTACTGAGGATAGTAAGGCCCATGTATAAGGGTGTTTTGGATTATAGAATATTTCATCGGCTGTACCGTATTCAACAATCTTACCTGCATACATAACTGCAACACGGTCAGCCATGTTCGCTACGACACCAAGGTCATGGGTAATAAAGATAACCGAAAGGTCTCTTTCTTTCTTAATATCTTTAATTTGGTTTAAGATTTGTTCTTGAATGGTCACGTCTAGCGCTGTGGTCGGCTCATCACAAATCAAGAGTTTAGGGTTTGCGGTTAACGCAATTGCGATAACGATTCTTTGTCTCATCCCACCAGAGAATTGGAAAGGATATTGATTGAAACGTTTTTCAGGATCTGGAATGTTAACTTCTCTCATGATTTGGATAGCACGTTCATAAGCTTCTTTTTGAGTGACTTTAAAACGTCTTCTGAAAGCTTCATTTAAGTTGCTTAATTCAACACGAAGTTCTCTGATTTCTTGGTTAATTCTCTTTTGTTGTGCTTCATTGCCTTGAGCGTCCTTTAATGCAGACACTTTCTTCGCGATTTCAGCATTCAAATTAGAAACTGCTTTTTGTTTTTCTTGATTTACTTCAACAATTTCTTTCTTGATTTGAACTTTAGCGGTTGCTTTTGCAGCCAAATAACGACGTTTTACATCAGGAACTTGTGACTTCAAATCAGCGAGCAATGCTTTTGATTTCGCTTTGTAAGCGACAATTTTTTCTCGCTTATCGGCTTTTGTCATTTCTTTATCGACATTGATCTCATAAATCTTGTCTTTTAAATCTTTTTTCGCAAGTTTGATGCGTGTCAATAAATTTAGATAATCGTGATACTCGTTATGGAATAAATCGATGAAACGATTCTTCACACGGTTACCATTGACCAACATCGCTTCGGTGATTTGCTTACCAATCTTCATGATTGGGTTCAAACTCGATAGTGGGTCTTGGAAAATCATGCCGATTTCGTTCCCTCTAATCTTGTGGAAGTTGGCTTCTGATAATTTGGTTAAATCTTGATTACGGTAGTTGATTTCGCCGTCATCAATGATGGCGTTCCCAGCGAGAATACCCATAATCGCACGGTTGGTTACCGATTTACCGGAACCAGATTCGCCAACGATGGCCAAAGTTTCGCCTTTATATAAGTCAAACGAAATGTCTCTAACTGCTCTAACCAATCCGTTAGGTGTCTTAAATGATACAGTCAAATTTTTGACTTCTAGTACTTTTTCTTGATTACTCATTATTCGCTACCTCTCAATTGTGGATTCAAGGCGTCACGTAAAGCATTACCGAACATATTGAAAGAAATCATCAGTGTAGCAACAACCAATGTTGGGAAAATAACCAACCAAGTGTTACCAGCCATGATTTGTTGTTGACCATCGTTTAAGATGACCCCAATGGAGGTACCTGTTAATTCGATAGGTCCGATGGCTAAGGTTTGACCATTACCAATACCGAAACCTAAGAAGGATAAGTTAACTTCAAGGAAGATAACCGATGGAATACTTAAGACAACTCTGGTGACAATAGTACCTAATGCGTTAGGTAAGATGTGTTTAAAGATGATACGGCGGTCGGATGCACCTAGTGTTCTAGCAGCGAGGACATATTCACGGCCTTTGTATCGATAGAATTGGATACGGGTAATACCGGCAGCTCCGATCCATCCATCATAAATCATGAATATGAAGAGCGCTGTGAACCCCGGTCCAATGAGGACTGTAATAATACCAATCATCGTAATTTGAGGGAAACTACCCCAAATATCGACAAATCTTTCCATCAAGATATCTACTTGACCACCATAATAAGCGGAGGTAGAACCCCAGATGATACCTACAACGATGTTAACAGCTGCTGCCATGAAACCAAGTAATAGGGATGTTCTTAAACCTAACCAAATAAGGGTAAATAAGTCTCTACCAAATTCATCGGTACCGAATAAGAAATACGGTGTATCTTCAAAGCCGACTGCGTATGCGCCGTCTTTCATAACGAAATAATTTCTGAATTGTAAGCCTGTACCAGGAACGGTAAAGTCTTCATAACCGGTGACAGCCGATAGTGGATAACCGGATCCGAAAGTCCATGCTCTTGGATCATTTTCATCCATTTCGATGGTGTCTTCCATGCCTGGGTTTTCCGATAAAATACGTTCATATTCTACTCTACCAATGGTGGCAGGTTTATCAGCGAAAATAGCGCCATAAACGTCATAAACGAATTCTGCTACCAACATTTTCGCATCTTTTCTGACGAAGCGCCCATTTTCAATACCTTGACCATGAGTATAGAATACGAATGTTGCTAAAGTGTAACCTGTATAATCTTGTAAAACTGTTTCATCTGCCTTGTTTTGAATTTGGACAGAATTAAATACGACATTTTCACTACCATCTACAGATTTTTCAGGTAGTTCAAGTTTTAGTACAATGAATCTAGCAGTACCACTGCTGACACCATCCATTGGGTCAAAACGGTGGATTCCTTCACTGGTGACTGTACCCAATAATTCAAGTTGATCCCAAGTTCTGGAGAAACTGCTGGTATTCCATTGTGAAAGATACACTTTTAGGGTTGCGCCTTCAGTGATGCTTTCAATATCCAATACGATTTCATGCGCATTGGTGTATGTAAATAATGTATTCGATGCTACGGAGTAACCGATTCTATCGTAGTTTACATATAAGGTATTAGTTCCGCCGACATACTTTTCGTCAACTTCAGTACCAATGGTATAACTGTATTTGATGGATCCTGGTTTGATATATTCCATATCAAAACCTTCAGGTGTACCCGAAGCCTTACCATCTTCATCAATTTCAATGGTATTGACTTGGACAGGTTGGTTCTTATATAGTTTGGTCCCATCGGTAATACCAATGAGTTCCAAAATAGGAATTCTTGGCGGCAAGGTCATGATACCTGCATTGGTTTGACTATATAAATATTTAGGTGTAATCATTGGAACGAAGATGGACATCAAAATCATGATGAGCAAGATAATGGTTGCGGTCACGTTATACTTATTCTTAGTAAAACGAAGCATCGCATCTTGGAAATAACTGAGTTGCTTTGTACGCAACTTTTTGTCCATTAATTTTTCATTTTCTTGGACCAGTTGGAAATAACTCGGATCATACTGTTTTTCCATTATTTCTTCGCCCCCATTCTAATTTGTGGATCGATGAGACCATAAGATAAGTCAACGATTAAAACGGTGACTAAACCAATGATGCCATAGAAAGCACTTGAAGCCATGATGACGTTATAGTCATATTGGTTTTGTGCTAAAGCTTGTAGTGTAACTCTACCGACACCAGGGATACCATAAACACTTTCCATGATGAAAGAACCACCGAGGAGTCCTGCGAAGGAACCGATGATGACTGGTACCATTGGTACTAAGGAGTTTCTAATAGCGTGTCTTAAAACGGCTTGTCTGTGGCTTAAACCTTTGGTTTTCGCTAGCAATACATATTCGCTGGTTAAGACTTCTGATAATTCAGCTCTTAATAAACGTGTTAATCCGGCAATGGCTGGTAAGCCACCTGCGATAACAGGTATTACATAACCTTTCGCAATCTCCCAACCACTTTCAAGTTCGATGAGCGGGAACTGCGGCTCAAGTAATCGGTCAAATTGATAACTGAAGATGATGATCAAGACGAGGATGAATACAAGTGCTGGTACAGATAAGAACATCATGATGATGATCTGCATGATATTATCAACGATGGTATCTTTTTTAAGCGCAGCCAAAATACCGAATAAGAATCCGAATGGTAGATAAAATAACAGTACCGACACGTTCAGTGATAACGTGAGTGGCATTTTTTCTGCGATGACACTGAATGCACTGGCGTTCGTTCTAACACGTGTAGATGTGCCCCAATTCCATTCGGTTAAGACATTGCCCAACCATCTAAAATATTGGGTTGAAATTGGTACACGATAAAAGACTTTAATGACACCACTACCTTGGATAGGGCTGACAATAAAGATGGTTCTATCAATTCTGTCTCTATTAGCTTCACGGATAGCTTGAATTTCAGCTAGATCGTTCGGATCATTGGCATCATAATAAACAGAGGTATAATAACCGTCTGATACTTGTTTTTCGAGCCATGTATCCTTTTCTTCATTTTTTGTTGGTGGATATTCAGGGGCTAATTTGAGCAGCACGAAAGTGATGGTCAAAGTAGTAAATAAGATGATGAATATCCAGATTACTCTTTGAATAATATACTTTGTCATTTGATCGCATCCTTATTATTAGTTTTAACTATTATATCATTATTTATGTCTTATACACCATAGATACAATGATAATAACACAAAAACAAGATATTTAATGAAATTAAAAGCGTAATAAGGGGTGCCCCCGTAAAATATGGTCACCCCATTATCACACTATTTATTTATCGTTTCAAATCTTTAAAATTATAACCAAGCCCAACCTACATAATATGCGCCAACTTTAATGACTACATATGCGTCGGTTGCGTATGTGTTAAATTGTGTACTGTAAACGAATGCTTCAACGCCAGCAGGAACACCTACGGATTCAAACACTTCATCAAGTGATGCAAATGAAGTATAAGTGGATACAATGTACGGAATCGCGTTCAATTCTTCAAGAGTTAACGGATTTTCGGAAATTGCGTTTAATGTGTAATCTGAGTTGTGAGCAGCGACAGCATCACGTGCATTTAGTGCTAATCCTAATTGTTGATGTAATTCATAGTTGAATCCAGTCTTCTTAACGATGAACAAGAATGCTTTACCAGATTCAGTAACAGCGACATACGCTTCAACGGAATCAACATTCAAATCTTCTGCTAAGTCTGCAAGATCACCAACGATATAACCAGCTAAACCTTCACTATCAGCAGCTACAGAGTCAAGCACTTCGCCACCCATATCTAGATATGCAGCAACTAAGTCTTCAGCATCTGTCCAAGCTTTTTGTTCAACACCATCTCTGATGTATGCTTTACCGTTTAGAGCAGCAACTAATGCATTGTAGCTCCATTTTTCAGTAACAAGCACGCCATCAAGGTTACGGTAAGCAACAGCGATGTTTGGTGTAGAAGTGTCAATACCCCAGTTAAGAGTAAATCCACCACGGTTGTCGTCAGAGAATACATCTAGGAAGCTTGGAGCATCTAGTAATGAACCAGAGATACCACCAATACCTAAGTCAGTATTAGCTTTCATCATGAAGTCATAATAGTTACCAGGGAACGCAACGTCGTTAACTGTGATGGTTAATCTGACGAAGTTTGTAGTATCAACTAAACGGCTTTCATATTGTTGTTTGATTTGTGCAATCATCGCTTGTGCAGCAGTGTTACCACTAGATGCATAAGTTAAGGTTAAGTCGATGACTCTGTATTCTGATGCAGAACCAGCTGTGTAATAACCATCAGCGATTGCCTTAGTTACAGCTTGTTGGAATAATGCAACAGCAGCATCTGGTACGAAACCATAAGATGATGCGCCATATTTTTCAAGAATAGCAGCACCGGCAGGTAATGTTCTTACGGACATACCGGATTCGCCATCTAGGAAGTATGTATTAGCAAATAATGTGTAAGCAGGTAGATAAGTCTTAACGACGTTTACTGCTGCTTCATAACGGTCGAAACCGAAGTATAATGCTTGTCTCATTTCCTTATACATTAAGATCGGTTCAGGAACGAATGTATTGGATAGTGGTACGCCTGGGTTAGCAGCGATATATGCATCGCGGTTAGCTTCGGTACCAAATGAGTTCATAACCATTCTCCATGTCGTAGCTGCAGGTGCAACTTTAACACGTGGGTCAGATGCGAACTCAGTAACACGGGACGCAGGAACGGATGCACTTTCAAGTCTACCTTCAAGGAATTCTTGGAAAATGAGGTCAGAACCGCTCATGAATCTGAATTGTTGACCAGTGTAGTAGTACATAGCACTTTGTGGGTGTAATGTATTCTTCTTGAACACTAACAATTGTGATGGAGTCCATGTTTCGAAATAGTAAACACCAGATGATGGTACAGTTTCAGGTGTAGTACCATAAACTGCAGGTGTTAATTTTTCTAATAATTGTTGGTTAACAGGGGACATAGATGTAGATGAGAATTGGTATTTAACATCAAATGCACTCTTTTCGTTGATGTATTCAATTTCTAGAGTATTTGTTTTACCAGCTGCTAATCTTAGACCTACTTCGTCGATAGATACTGCACCAGATAGATAATCTGCTGCACCTTTAACTGCTTCAGTAACGAAGTCACCGCCACCAGTTCTTGCTCTGAACCATTTTTCTTCAAGAGCATGTCTCCAAGTCCATAAGAAGTCTTCAGCGTTGAGTACTTCATGGCCAGAAGGTAAACCAGCTAGGTCAGTGGATGGATGGTATTTCCATGTTAAGCCGTCTCTAACTTGAATTTGCCATGTCTTAGCATAAACTTTACCGTTGACAACAGTTGGATTAACTGGTACTGGTTCAGCAGCTGCTAAGCTTGGTAAAATTTCATAACCTGTCTTAGTTTCATCGAAATAGAAGTCATATAATGCACCTGTGAATAGATCGATGAAGTCACTTGTTGACGAGTCGTCAGAAATCCATTGGTTCAATGTTGTAGGGTCTGTGCTGTAAGTAGCTCTCCAAGTATACTCACCGACATTACCTGCGGTAGAACCGAACATGATTACTTTAGAGTCATCTTCAGTAAATTGTGAGAACGCGGTACCGAAACCAAGGACACCATTATAAATTGGGCTGAATAATTGAACTCTGCTTGAGTACATTACTCTGGTAGCACCAGTGTATAGTGGAACACCTGCGTACACGTTTTCAAGTAAATAGTCTTCTGCAGCAGCGAATAAGATATCCTTATCTTCTACTGGAAGTTTCGATAGGTCGATACCTGATAGATATTGTGCTAATGCGACATTTTCAGCGTCAAGTTCAGCAACAGTAACGGTACGAACAGCTGATGCTACTTTGTCCTTACTGTCTTTTACTTCATATCTAACTGAATATGTACCAGCAACGCTAATGTTGACGTTGTTTGAAACAACTTCAATAGCTTCTGTCAAGTCTCCGTCTTCTTTATCGGTAGCTGAAACACCTTCAAGTGGGTCGAACGATACGTTAATGTATGACGTTACAGGACCGACACCTGCGAATGTTGGGGCTTCGTTCTTTTCGCCTGCACAGGCAACTAGAGCGACTGCTACCAATACTAGAGTGATTACACCTAGTAATTTTTTCATATTCTCTCTCTCTCCTTTTATTACCCTTGTTTAAGGGTTTTTATCATTATATCAAATCTGTTTTCAAAATAAAACCGTTATAATAAAATTGTTTTATGAAAATATCATGAAAACGTTTTAATGGTGATAAAATAGCGGTTTTTCGATGTTTTATAACTACATTTTTAGATTGTTTGTAATTATGAACAGCTTTTTTATGGTAACTGATCAATGATTTGGTTCAAAGTATCGTTATTAAAGATGTTGTCCATCTCTACAACGAAGTCTGGTTCAATACCAAATTCATTGTTGTGATACACATATGGATCTTCCTCAGTACCAGTACCTGTACGATAGGCATTGATATTATTGGATGACATCGTAAATGCGGTACCATTTGGTAATAGAATTGGTGTAATGGAGCTTGCACCACCACCTGATTTCTTACCAATGATCTTACCTAAGTTGTTTTCTTTGAAAATGGTTGCCATCGAGTTCGCAGCACTGAATGTGAGCGGTGATGTTAACAATGACCATTTCAAATGTGAATAGTTAGGTACACCGACGATTTGAACGTAACTCGATGAGAATCCACCGGTATCACCGTCGATTGAAGATACTCTAAATGGTTGGTCGGTAATGAACCCTACGACACGGTAGAGTGCACCGACGTTACCACCGGTATTCCAAGTTAAGTCTAATAGAATTCTTTGAACGTTCGGTTGGTCTGCCAATACGCGGTCTAGTGTGATTTCCATATAAACTGCTGAATCGGCTTCAACCAATGCAGGAATATCTTTTTCAACTGGCCATACTAAGGCGTAGCTGGTTGGCAATTTATCGACAACCCCAAGGTAGAATACAGCTCTATCTGCATCGAAGCCCACTTGAACCATAAAGTCCTTACCATTGACATTCTTAGAATAATAACCATCAACCTTGCTTGCTTCTTCGGTTGATTCAACCACAAGTGTATAACCTGCAGAGACCAAAGCGGCTTTATAAGAATCTAGATAAGCGGCATTTAATCCTTTGACCAATACTTCTGCGATATTTTCAGTCGCCGTCGAATTATTATAGAAGAAATACTTGTTACCACCAGCGATAGCCGGTACAACACTTGTTTCTTCTAATATGCTATCGATTAAAGCAGGATCAAAGGTTGCACTCTCTTCAATGTCAGATGTTCTGAAACCATCCAAGATGACCACTGCTGAGGTTGGATTCACGAACCAATAGTCAGGACGGTTAGGTGAAGTGGCTGCCCAAGAGGTACTTGAAATGTTACCTCTACCCCATTTAGCTTCAATCGCGTCATCGACATCGATGAAACCATCGTAGTACCATTGTGTGAAACGAGAACCATATGCAGATAATGAGTTGACTGCTGGTCCGCTCCATGCGGTTTTATTGAAATACGATGGGTACCCATAGCTGGTATGTGGTTCATCGATATCTTGTAATAATAAGTTTGCGACTGCATTATCGAAATCTTCTGGGTCATCTGTGACGAGTTTGTGTCTTCTTTGATATAACAAATCGTAATAGGATTCCACACCCATGATTTCGCGTAGTCCATAGAAATTATCTAAGTCAAATGCTAAAGTGGAGAAGGTATGAACCAATAGATCTGCTGGAATATCTTCATTATTCATAGAACTTGTCTTAATCGCTCTATATTCTAATGTACCAGATTCTGGTGTGCCATAAATACCCACAAGTTTATCATAGTTATAATACACATTATAGTAGCTTGAACCCGCGAATAATTGATTCACGATATAATATGGCAATAAGATTTCACCACCATAAATAGCCATGTCAAGGTTGAAGTGGTCTAAATCGTATACCACATCCGAGCCTTCATCAAAATGCGCATCTGGATGGTCTTGGACATATTCAATGTGTCTACCATAGTTGGTTGCGGTTGAATAGATATATCCCCAATAGAAACCAGGGTCATTGACACGAATTTCGTTTTCAACTGCATCAATGGTTAATCTTAGATCATATACTTCTTGCGTATCTTCATCGATGTATTGATAAGCGATTTCAACGGTGTTGTCGTCTTCAGTGATTTCAAAATCCACTTCCGGATCCACAAAACCTTCTAGAAGTTCTAAGAAGTTTAGTACACTGATGTATGGCACAGAACCATTTTCTTCAAAGAATAGTTCCACGTTTGCATTGGCAACATCGTATTCTGTGGTTTTGTTTTCAAATGGTACAACCCTAGAGTTGGTGATTACAACATCGTCATGTCGTGATAGATCCACTGTAAATGTGCGTGTGACAGATTCACCATTTAATGTGAACTTACCTGTAATTTCACCTTGTGTGGTGGTTGAATCACTATAGTTGATTGGGAGTAAGAACCCTGTGGTCGTCACATATTTAGATGTAGTCGACCACACTATCGTGCTACGGTTAACACGACCACGTGTCGGCAAACTCAATTGTACAGGACTGACTACCAAGTTATCCTCCACATTTTGAATATCTGCCTCAATCAACGCTGTGTTATTGATGACTTCTACCCAAGATGCTGTCAACGTGATGTTTTCAACAATCGGTGTAGCAAAATCAAATGCGGTTGCTTCATCCGTTAGATACCAACGTTGGAATGCAAATCCTTCCTTGGTTGGGTCCTCCGGTTCAACGGCTAACTGCCCCTTTTCGATGGTTTGTTCGGCGACCAAAGTCCCGCCATCGCTATTAAAGGTTACTGTGAATGTTTCTTTGACTGACGGTTGGCAACCGACAATCACTAAGCTGAGTAGCAATAAAATATATACACTAAATAGCTTTTTTAGACCAATTTTGGCTAAATTCATAAGACACCTCTTTTCATTAATTATTCTTATTTTATAACTTTTAACGTGAATGTCAAGACATTTAATGCCTATGTATGAAAATTTTTCAATTTTAAAACGTCATTTAGACAAGAAAAGCATCGCATTATAATAATAACGCGCGTATGTAGAAAAAAACGGATGTTTTTAGCATCCGTTTTAAAATCATTATTCTTGTTTTGACCAATCCATTGCATTATTGAGTTGATACTTTGCAATCTCGCGTAAGGTCAATTGTTAAAATGATTATGCAGTTCTGGGAAAACTCCCTCAACAAAATCGAATGCTTCCAAACCTTCTAATGGTTCACCCGTTTTTAGACTTTCTATATCCGAAAGTATATGAGAACCCGCGACACCGAAACCGCTTAACCCAACATTGCCAATCGTATAGACATACTGAATTTGATTATTGGTAAATAACGTGGTGTTTGCTGCTGCAAAACTACCGAAATGTTCGATTAGACTAGCATCGGTTTCAACCACCGCATATCCTTTTTGAATATCACTTTGAACAAACTCACCAAATAATCCACCTAACTTAAATACGTTACCAGTAACGACTGATCTTGAGTATACATTTTCAAAATCAGAATTGGTTGCGTAAGCGACTAATCCGCCCACAGTATTTAAGTGGTTGGCATTCGTTATAAACTCACCAACAAAAGATGCACTTTCTAATCTAGAATAATAGAATATACTGATGATACCAGCTAAGTTTGAGGAACCGTTCACTGTGCCTTCAACATGGATGTTTGTTAGATAACTATTGTTGGCATGATATGCCACGATGGCTGCTCCACGTGGTGATCTTTGGTCAAGTGGATTGTTAATAATGTTTGTACTTGAGTCTTTAATAATTAATCCATTAATATAGGCATGATCCAAATATTTGAATATTGAAACCTCACTTGGTCCGCTTAAATGAATGTTCGTTAATTCATATCCATAAGGATTGATGAGTACCCCACTAAAATACGAAATTAGGAATTCACCTTTCTTACTAGAAAAATCGAGATCACTACCAATGATATAATTACCACTGGGATTAAGCGAAATATAATCCCAAAATTTAAATGCACTATCGATCAAGGTATAGTTATCATAATTTGAATCAATGACATGAATGGTGCCGTAATTGATGTCCTTCTTTAAGGTGCGTCCATATTTATTGATTGTTAGTAGAGTTATACTAAGATTTGTAATACCTGGTTGAAGCGGGATGACTTCACCGTATTTATTAATCGTAACAATCGTTTTGTCATAGGCATATTCAATATCGTGAAACCCAAAAGTATTGTATAATTCATCAATTTTAAGATCATAGGTCTCATTCATTTGTAGAGCACGATGATCCACTAAGTAATCATAATCTGGTTGAACAATAGTATGGTCAATCGGAATGACTTCAATCGGTTGAAAAATCACATGAAATTGGTCGATTGCTGCAATCGAAAGAACCGTCAGCACCGCTAAAATAATGTACTTAATTTTCATGGCGAAGCCTCCAAACGGTAAATACCATCAACCCACTAAGATAAATTATTGGAATAATAATGCCAAACAATGACATATGATTGATTTCGTTATCGAGATACATAATCGGATAATACGAATTTACTCGATTATAATTCATGAAAATAAAACGATTATTGATCGATATAACAATCCATCTGATGAATGCGTGAACAAGATACATGCCAACAACTTCGGCATAAATCATCCATAGTTTTTTTTCAGAACTCTTAATCCAATACGCCAATATTATGCTTAGGATGATGAGATAAATACTATGAAAATAACTTTGAAAAATCCCCCACCAATCGCTACTTCTTTTACCAATCATCAATAATACTTTATACCCATAACCTTCAGACCATAATGGGGGCACATCTGTCGCAGTAAACAATAGATTTATGCTACCAACCATCATAATAAAATATACTGTAAAAACCATGATCCAAAGAACTAGATTTGCATACAATACTGCAGTCGGTTGAATTGAAGATGATTGGTACAGTTTAAATTTTGGTCCATAAAAATCATGCATTAACTTGGCAAATATGATCACCGGAAAAAACAAAAACGAGGTATTGATTAAATCGTTTAATAAAAGAAAAATGTCTGGCTTTCCTCTTAAAGCCAATATTAAAAGAAGACTCAATATGATTAAAAATATGCCTAGGATAGGTCGAATCAATCGTCTAAATTCTGTCCATAAAATCCATCTCATATCAGCTTCTCCTTAAAATATTTCTCAACTGACCCAGGTAAAGTCATTCTCAGTGATTCGACATCCATGGTAACTAAATCAGGTAGTCCTTTGTTATCTTTCATTAAAACAATTAGTTGGCTTGATACTTGTTCAAATTCATGGATGTGATGCGTAGCTATGATGAAAATATTATGTTCACCAGACTTTTCTATAATCATCTTTTTCATAATTTGGTCATGAATCAAGTCTACATAAGGAAATGGTTCATCGATAAAATAAAAGGTCCGATCAAATGACATTGCAAGGACGAATCCCAGCAGTTTTTTTTCACCCATGGATAAGTTTTTTATGAAGTGGTTTAGGTCTATACTAAATAGCTGACATTTCGATAAGGCATAGTTTAGATTATATCCCGAATACGATTGGTAAAAATGGACTAAATCAATGACTTTCATGTAATCAAAATACAATAACTCTGATGTCATAAAACTGATTTGATTTTTATTTATTGAAGGATGAATGGCGATGGGTAAGTCATTTTTAATCGTTTGAGCTAATATATTCAATAAAGTTGTTTTACCAGAACCATTTCGACCAATGAGAAGATAGATTTCACCTGTTGTTAAAGATAAGCTTTTATGCCAAAAAAGACTACGATTGTTATATGCTTTAGATAAATTGTCAATTTGATATGTGATCATCCTTTAAATCCTCCCAAAGTTTTTTATAATCTTCTTTTGTAAGATTCAGTTGCCTAACAACTTGTTTAAATTTATCTAATTCAGTATGCAAGAACTTGTCTTTTACTAATATGATTTGTGAATAATCTCTGACAAAGTAACCAAGTGTGCTATCAACAAAGATTAGTCCCTGTTCTTCTAGTTCCTGATATACCCGTTTGATGGTATTCATATTCACTTCGAGTTGGATAGCCATTTCACGAATGGATTCAAGTTTTGAACCTGGTGGTCGCTTGCCACTAAAAATCTCAAGACTGATGTATCTCGCTAATTGTATGTATATAGAAATGTTAGGATCGATCAGTATCATCTGGCACCTCTTGTGCTATCTAGATATCACAGTTAAATTATAACAAATATATGTTATGAACACAATAAGGAATTCTATTGCAAGAATATTCTAGTCTAATTTTCGTAGTTGTCAATATTTTGATAATGGTATTCATAACCTAAAAAATGATCAAAAAAAGTAGACTTTTTACGGTCTACTTTTTAAGATACAGTATGATTATTTAATTATTCTTGTTTTGACCAATCCATTGCTTTGTAACGTTGATACATGGACCAACGTGCTTTAGCATCTGCCAAGTTTTGTGCAAGTAATTCTGCAGCATGGTCAGGGTTGATTTGTGATAATTGTGCATAACGTGCTTCAGACAATAAGTAATCTTGATACTTATCCCAGACCGGTGGTTTCGAATCGATTTGGAATGGATTCTTACCTTGTGCAACCAATCTTGGGTCATATCTGAAGGTTGGCCAGTAGCCACATTCTGTCGCAAGCTTAGCTTGTGAAGCAGATTGAGTCAAGCCACCCTTGATACCATGTTCGATACATGGTGAGTAAGCGATGACTAAAGATGGTCCTGGATAAGATTCAGCTTCTTTAAGTGTCTTGATGACTTGTGCTGGGGAAGCCCCATGTGAAATTTGTGCAACATAGACATGGCCATAGCTCATCGCAATCGCCGCTAAGTCTTTCTTCTTGGTCTTCTTACCAGACGCTGTGAATTTCGCAATCGAAGCGGATGGTGCAGATTTAGAAGATTGACCACCGGTGTTGGAATAAACTTCGGTATCTAGAACAAGGATGTTGACATCTTCATTGTTCGCGATGACGTGGTCAATACCACCATAACCGATGTCATATGCCCAACCGTCACCACCCATAATCCATTGGCTAACGCGTACGAAGTAGTCTTTGAGTTCTAAGAGTTCTCTCGCATAACCTTCATTGACTTTCGCAAGTTCAGCCTCTAGTTTAGGTGCTAGGTTTTGAGTATATTCACCTTCAGCTCTGTGGTCTAACCATTCTTGTGCAAGACCCTTCAAGACTTCAGGCATTTCATTTAAGTGATCAACGATGATGGTTTGGATACGGTCTCTCATGGTTTCATAAGCGATTCTCATACCAAAACCGAATTCAGCGTTGTCTTCGAATAAGGAGTTCGCCCATGCTGGACCTCTACCATTTGGTAAAGTAGTGTATGGGGTTGCTGGGTAGGACGCACCATAAATGGAGGTACAACCAGTCGCGTTCGCAAGAATCATGCGTTCACCGAACAATTGAGTGATGGCTTTGATGTATGGTGTTTCACCACAACCAGCACATGCACCTGAGAATTCGAATAGAGGCTTGTTGAAGTTGACGTTCTTCACGTTGTCATTACCGATATTCTTATAGGTAACTTCATTGAAGAAGTAATCTGCGATTTGTTGTGAACCTGCAGATAGTTCAGGACCGATTGGGGTCATGAATAAAGCTTTACCAGGCGCTGGACATACTTGGACACAAACGCCACATTCTGTACAGTCAAGGGTAGATACTTGGATGGTGTATTTGTATTGGTCTAAGCCTTTACCTTTACCAGGAATCATCTTAGAACCAGCAGGTGCTTTTTCAGCTTCTTCTGGGGTTGCTAAGAATGCGCGGATAACGGCATGTGGACATGCGAATACGCATTGGTTACATTGGATACAGTTTTCTTCTCTCCAACCTGGAACGAAGTTCGCGATACCACGTTTTTCATACGCAGCAGCACCATTGTCCATGTGACCATCTTCATAGCCTAAGAATGCGGATACAGGTAGTGAATCCCCTTCAATCGCGTTGACTATGTCAGCGATATTTTTAACGAAGGATGGACGGTTGTCTTTTTCAACTACTTCATCTTCTAAGAATGCCCATTCAGGCTTAACTTCGATTTCGACTAAGTGCTTGTAACCAGCTTCAATCGCTGCATAGTTCATTTCAAGAACCGCATCACCCTTACGTCCGTAAGATTTTTCTGCGTACTTCTTCATGTATTTTTCAGCGGTTTCAAATGGCATGATTTGTTCAACCAATTTAAGTTGAGCACTTTGCATGATGGTATTTGTACGTCTACCTAACCCGATTTCATATGCTAAATCTACCGCATTGATGATGAAGAATTTAGCTGCCTTTTGAGCCAATTGACGTTTCACTTTGTTAGGTAAGAACGCTTCAATTTGGTCTTTAGGTACTTGGGTATTTAATAAGAACTTACCACCTTGACGTAAGCCTTTGATCATGTCGTACTTGGTTAAATAAGTATCGGCAGAACAAGACACGAAGTGTGGGTTGTTAACTAAGTAAGTTGAGCGGATTTCATGTGGGCTGAAACGTAAGTGCATACGTGTAACACCACCGGCTTTTTTAGAGTCATAAGCCGCATACGCTTGTGAATTCAACTTGGTGTTATCACCAATGATCTTAACGATGTTCTTAGAAGCACCAACGGTACCATCAGAACCCAATCCAAAGAACAACATTTCAAGGGTGTCTTTGTCTGTAACGTCGATTTGTTCAGAGATATCGATGGAAGTAAATGTAACGTCATCGTTGATCCCCACAGTGAAGTGGTCTTTTTGTTCACCAGCAAGGTTTTTAAATACCGCATTGATCATAGATGGTGTGGTATCTTTAGAGGATAGACCATAAATACCACCAATGATGACTGGTTGATTTGGTTTGCCATAGAACATATTCTTGACATCTAAGAATAGTGGTTCGCCTGTGCTACCTGGTTCAATGGTTCTATCAAGTACAGCAATTCTCTTCACGGATTTTGGCATCACATCAAAGAAATATTTTTCTGAGAATGGTCTGAATAAGTGAACAGAAACGATACCGACTTTCTTACCATGACGGTTTAAGTAGTCAATGGCTTCTTTAGCGGTTTCAATGACAGAGCCCATCGCAACAATCACATCGGTTGCTTCTGGGTCACCATAGTAGTTAAATGGTGCATAATGTCTGCCAGTTACTTTGGAGATTTCTTGCATATATTCGTTGACGATGTCAGGAATAGCTGCATATTTGGACGCTTGTAATGTACGAGTTTGGAAATAAACGTCGTCATTTTGAGCTGTACCACGTGTTTTTGGGTGAGCTGGGTTTAAAGCCCCAGATCTGAATTTCGCAAGTGCTTCTCTGTCGACAAGTCTTGCAAGTACGTCATAGTCCATGACTTCAATGGTGTTAACTTCGTGTGAAGTTCTGAAACCATCAAAGAAATGAAGGAATGGAATGGAACCTTTAATAGCCGCTAAGTGAGCGATACCACCTAAGTCCATAACTTCTTGAACAGAGTTAGAAGCCAATAAAGCCCAACCTGTTTGTCTAGCAGCCATCACGTCTTGATGGTCACCGAAAATGGATAATGCTTGTGCTGCGATTGCTCTAGCAGCGACGTGGATAACCCCTGGTAACAATTGACCAGCGATTTTATACATGTTAGGTAACTTTAATAGTAACCCTTGAGATGCTGTAAATGATGTCGTCAATAGACCGGTTTGTAATGACCCGTGAACGGTACCGACTGCACCGGCTTCACTTTGCATTTCAACGACTTTTACTGGCATACCAAAAATGTTCTTTTTACCTTGGGATGCCCATAAGTCGACGTTTTGTCCAATTGGTGTTGATGGTGTAATTGGATAGATCCCCGCAACTTCGGTTAACGCGTAAGCCACATATGCTGAAGCTTCTGCGCCATCCATTGACTTAATAACTTTCTTATTATCAGCCATTTTTATCCTCCTAATTTCTTATTCTTATAGAATAACCTGCGTATTGATTATAACGTATTTACAGGCGTAAATCAACCTAGTAAAAACCAATAATGTGAAAATTTTTACATCTTAGAGAGATTCTAATCTAGCCCTTAATGTAGGCTAAAACCGAATCCGCATTGGATTTCGCGAAAGCACGCTTGAAAACTTTTTCAATCACACCATTTTCATCCAAAATGAAGGTGGAACGAATGATGCCTTCGACGATATTTCCATACAAGTTCTTCTTACCATACGCGCCAAAATAAATCGATACAGACTTGTCTACATCGCTTAATAACGTGAATGGTAACCCATATTTGGTTTGAAACAATTGGTGTGATTCAATGGTATCTGGGCTAATGCCCAATAAAACCGCATGGTGATTTTTTAGTTCATCATTCACAACTTTAAAACCACAAGCTTGTTCTGTACAACCCGGTGAATCGTCTTCAGGATAAAAGTAAATGACAACCTTTTTACCTAGATAATCGGATAAACGATGGGCTTTTCCAAACCCATCGTACAATGTAAAATCTTTAACTTTTGTGCCTACTTCTAACATCATGTTCTCCTATTTTAACAATAATCTTAAACTATTTAGAATAACCAAAATGGTTGAACCTTCATGGAAAATAACCCCAAGTGGTAGTAAAACAATTCCAAAGACATTGGATAACAACAATAGGCTGATTACCGTGACAGAGAATATAATATTTTGATTGGCAATCTGCTTCATTCGTTTTGCAAGTTGAATTGATTTTTCAATGTTTTCAATGTTGTTATTCATGAAGACAATATCGGCTGTTTCTAATGAAACATCGGTACCTGACCCCATCGCAACCCCAACATCCGCAGCTGCAAGTGCAGGTGCGTCGTTGATACCATCACCAACCATCATGACATTTTTGCCAGATTTCTTTAATGATTCCACGTGTTTGAGTTTATCTTCTGGTAACAATTCAGATAACACATAGGCAATGCCTGCTTCTTTCGCAATCGAACCAGCAGTATAACGGTTATCCCCAGTCATTAAAATCGGTCTAATGTTGTGTGCTTTTAAGGATTCAATGGCTTCTTTGACTCTTGGTCTGATACGATCCATCAATGAAATATAGCCAATCAAAACACCATCTTTGGATACCAAAATGGTGGTGAAACCTGCTTTATGGGCTGAATCCACTTTATCTCTTAAGACGTCATCGACTTGGACATCAAAGCGACCAACTTGATATAGATGACCTTGATATTGACCTTCAATCCCTTTACCTGGGGTTTCTTTGGATTCTATGTGAATGTCATCGGTATCTTTCAAATAATCAACCACGGCTTTGGCAAGCGGATGGGTAGATTGTCTTTCTAGTGCATAGATGACTTTACAAACGGTTTCGTGTTCATCTAAAGCACAATAAATTTCTTTGACTTCTGGTCTACCTTCCGTGATGGTACCTGTTTTATCAAGTAATACTGCATCAATCTTTGACAAGGTTTCTAAGTGTTTTCCACCTTTGATGAGAATCCCTTTTCTTGAGGCGTTGGATAAAGAAGATAGAACTGCGGGTGACACGCTCGCGACCAGCGCGCACGGGGAACCAACGACTAAAACGACGATACCACGATAAATCGCGACATCTTGGGTCCACCATCCAAAAATGGGTGGTACGACCATCGTTAGGATGGATAATGCAATCACCACGTAGACATACCAACGTTCAAATTGTTCAATAAAACTTTGTGATTCCGTTTTATTCTCATGAGCAGTTTCGACGAAATCAATGATTTTTTGAACCATCGAATCTTTCATATCTTTGGTTACTCTAACTTTGATCAAAGCCGATTCATTTAGGGTGCCACTAAAGACATTGTCACCGACTTTTTTATCGACAGGGACAAACTCACCGGTAATCATCGATTCGTTGATGGATGTATTGCCAAATACAACCTCACCATCGGCTGGAATCGATGATCCCACTTTAACGATGACCACATCGCCAATGTTTAAATCACTGACTTTAACAACGACTTCTTTGCCATCCTTTTCCAGTAGTGCTTCTTCGGGTGCGAGATTCAATAAACTCGTAAATGCTTTTTCACTCTTCGATGTTGCGTAATCTTCTAATAACCCCGATAACGCGAAAATGAATATTAAGATTGCACCTTCAGCATAATTTTTTAATATAAATGCACCTAGTGCTGCAACGATCATTAAAAATTCAACGTTCAATGCTTTGTTTTCAATGGTTTTAATCACACCTTCTTTGGCTTTATAAAAACCGCCAAATAGAAAGGATAATCCAAATAAAACCATCTCAGCAGTATCCCCGACATAACGTCCGAAAATCAATGTAAATAAAATGAGGCCGATGGCAGTGACTGTAAAGATGGTTTCTAAGGCTAAATTATTTTTCTTGTTCATACATAAGTCCTCCACTGAGACAAGTATAACACAGTTCTCAATTGTTCTTATAAATAATGCACATATTTATTATAAATAGAGTCTTTTTTAGAATAATTATGGAAACAGCTATGAAAAATAGATTGGATGATTGGTATGCAAAAGACTATTTTACATTTACTTTTAAGTATTTTGATGATAAACTGTAGATAATTAATCAACGAACAGAGGTGGACTTATGGAAGACCAAGACAGATCATTCAATCCGTATATGTATCGATATTTTTTGATGCCCAGTAAATTTCGAATCATTCTAGCATCCCTATTGGATGTGGTTATCTTTACGGGGTTATTCTTATGTATTGTTTTTTACTACATCATACCTAATAACATTATGGATCCAGGTATCACCTACGGTATCGCTGGCGCTTACATCCTATTCATGATTATCTTTCAATTAACCATACTAAAGTTTGGTTTTGCGAGTCTAGGTCATCTTTTACTTGGTTTAACTCATATCAGTGGTTTATCCGGACGAAGACTAGAAAGAATCGATTATGTTGAGCTTTGGTTCAAATCGTTTTTACTCGGTTTCAAATATGCTGGAATCTATACCACGTACTATTTTCTAACGAGTGATTTCAATCAGTCCATGGTATTAGAAGAAAATAATGTATTCATCGTTAAACGCCGAAAATACAACTATATGATAAAAAACAAACTGCTCGTCAGATCGTAATAGTCACTATTGACACACAACCAACCGGTGATAACACATTGGTTGGTTTTTTTATGTGATGATCATGAAAACAAAACGGCTACAAATAGCCGTTTGAATTTCTAGTGCTTTGATTAAATATGCTCATCGCATTTTCCCTTAAATAAATGATTTAGTGTTGTTGTCTTGCCAACTTGTCTTGGACCTGTAATCAAGAGGACTTTAGACATATCTCTAGCTTCTATCATCTTTTTTTTCTATATGTCTTTGATAATACATGGCTTCACCCTATTTCGTAATTATTGGATTTCAACTCCACTTTTGACGAATTTTTGCCATTTGTCAATATCATACCATTCAATTCGTTTTTTGAGCTATTTGCTTTAAATAAAAAACGGCTAACAAATAGCCGTTCTAAATTCGAGTGGTGCGGATGACAGGAGTTGAACCTGCACGCCGAAGGCGCTAGATCCTAAGTCTAGTGCGTCTGCCAGTTTCGCCACATCCGCGCAAATTGAATTATATCGTTTTTTGGCAGGGTTGTCAATAAAACTTCTTAAATATTTTTTAAGTGCTGATATAAATTCAATTGTAACGCGATGTCCATACGTTTTTTAAATAACATCACGTCTAAATAGAGGTCATATGGTTCATTCACCACGGCCGATGGATCGACAAAATACAGGGTGTTCATGTCATTGGGTGATTCATCCGAACTCATGAATTTGCTGATGATGAAATAATCATCGGTGACGATGTCAAAAGCGCGCGTATCGATGGCGAATGTGCGTTCATCGGATAAGGCATTGACGCCATAATATTGATAATCTGAGTTGATGCCAAACAGTTCTAACACCGTGCGATAGATATCGACTTGACTGCGTACGAGCGGTTGGGTTCCCTTGAGTAAACCTTGAGGGATACTGCTATTTGAGTCGCTATCATCCGGTACGTAAATAAAGGCCAACGTCTTGATCATCTCTTGTTTGTATTCGAGGGTGGTTAATTCACGACCCAACAAGACTTCTAAATCTACTTTTGGAATACCAGAACCATGATCACTATAAAATACATAAACTGTGTTTTCGACACGTTTCGCCATCTCGATGAAATGGTCGAAGAAATCGTCATAATAAGTTTCATAATTGATGTATTTCAATGTGGTTGGGCTGACTGGGATGTCCTCATTCGTAAACTGATTTGGGAATGGGTCATATAAATAAGGTGTATGGGGTTGAATGGTAATGGGGTATAGGAAATACTGTTCATGTGACTCAATCAAGGATTCGGTCCATTTCAATAAAGATAAATCCGATAACCAAGGGCTTTCAGGGGTATTCTTTTCTAGGAAATCTGGGAATCGATAGACCCCATTTTTGGTACCTTCATAATAAGCCGCTTTCGAATCATAATAAAAATAATCTTCAAAACCCAGCATTTGTTCATGGACAATGTCGCGGTTATAAAATGTTTTCACGTCCCCATGTAAGGATGCGCGATAGTAATCCGGAAATAATTTGGGTAAAGCTTCAAAGACATATTTGGTTTTATTATAATTCCAATACAGCGTGGTATCTCCGGTTGGATATAGCCCAGTCATTACCGAAAACTCAGCGTCAGCGGAGTTGCCTAAACCAACATTGGTATAGAAATTATCTAAGACATAGGATTCATTTAACAGTGCTTTTAATGTACTAAAATAATCACTATCCATGTATGGACCTTGTTCATCTAAGAGGAAATGATTGAAGGTTTCTAGGTGGAACACAACCACATTTTTCCCTTCAAATACACCATTTAATTGGCCATCTTGTAAGAGACTTGGATCGATTTCTACGGTCGATGCTTGTGTGATTGGGAGTTGGTTGCTATAGGATTGATCAAACAAATTGGTGTAGGTATCTTGATTCTTATTATAAGTGTTATAAATGGTTAAACTCGGTAAGGTCAAATTCACATTAGACAAATTGATACCCATCATTTGTCCCACATAATAATTATATAAACCGGCACTTTGGATGCCAAAGAGCGCTCTTTCCGCGGATATTGGCCAACGTTTGTCGAGATTGGCTTTTACAATCGCGTTGGTACTCAACGACAGTACCATCGATGCGAGTAAAATGAATATGGATAACAACCGATGCCATGGGAAAGTGACTTCATCTACCATGAGCTGTTGTTTTTTGATGCGTTTGAAATAAGCGATATAAATACCCATCAATACCATCACCGGTATGAATACGATGATTCGATAATAACGATAGAGTTCCGTGAGGGCTTCAACAAAGATAGACCCTGCCAATTCAGCTGCTGGGTTATTGAACAATGTCATCTCATAAATGGAGAACATCGTAGAATAATATTTGGTGAATATCCCAATGGAGAATATCGCGATATTGAGTAACCCTGTAATAACAATCAAATACGTCATACGGGAACGTCTTTTCTTAAAGATTAAAAAGCCTATGATCAATAGGATGGTCAAGGCTGCGATATTGCCTATGATCGCATTCAGTTCTAATAAACCATGGCGTCTAAATGGAATTAAGTATCGGTTCAATATGGCGGTTGTTACCATATAAGTGTTGATTATATTTAATCCATAGAAAAGGCCAAGGAATGAGTAATACCACTTTTTTTGATTCATCTGATCACCTTGCGTAACCCTAGTATATCATTTTTTTGAAATAACATAAATGTGAAATGATTTTAGGGTCTAATGATGTGAAAAGACCCATTCAAATGAATGAGTCTAATGACGTTTATGCTTTTTTCAGTCTTCGATACATAATAAAACCAACCCCTGCGATTCCAATGACCCCAAATGACACATAAATCCATGGTATGGGTTCTGATTCACTGACATAGTCAACTGCGAGTCTACTTTGATACGTGATACCATCGATTTCATAACTATAATAAATATAGGCTTTTTCTCTTTTGCTTTGGAGGTGTTCCGTTTCATCCAACAAGATTTGAAGATTTCTTGGAGATGCCCCAGTTTGGGCCATTTGATTGGTTAACCATTCGATGACTTCTTCTCTTGTCATCGATTCGTAGGTATCGATATCCAATACATAATCTGCGGTGTCGAAAACAGGTGCGGTATCATCGATGACATGCAAATGCACTGTTCTTAAAGTTTCATTTCCAGCAGCATCTTTACAGCGCACATAAATGGTATGATTTTTAATCAATGTGCCATCATAATCAGCCAAGAAAATGTTGAGCTTGTATGTGATATCACCATCATGAGCATCCATTGCGCGATACAAACTGGTAATCTGTTCGAGTGTTCTTGCACCATCACTTAAATATGTATAAATGACATCGGGTCCTGTAATCACCGGTGGTTTCGTATCCACCACGCGAACTTGAATCGTCTTGGTTGTTTCATTAAAGGATCCGTCCATCACACTTAAGACAATGTTATAAGTGCCTGCTTGGTTCATATTCGGTGTGTACTCATCACTGACCACATCGATATCTTCATTGGTCAGTGCAGTCACGTTATCGGAAACAGTGATTTGTGACAACATGTCGGCCATCACAAGTGGAGTGCCGTGTTCAATCGTGTAGGTATCTAAACCCGTCATGATGGGTTTGGTTCTATCGATGACTTTGACCATCATTTCAAAATAACTGGTATTGGTCATTTGATCTGATGCACGATACTGTAGAAAAAACTCACCCAATTCCGGATTGGAATCGTCATAATCGCCGCCCAAAAAATCCATTTTTAATGACCCACCTTTTGGATCACTGATGGATAAACTTTGTCTGATGGTCGCTTCGGGTACAGGATGATCGATATCGACTAAATAAACACCATGATAATAAATGGGTGCGTTTGAAATGTAATACTCAAAACCCGTAAATTGAGCGTAAGTTCCTTCGTACAACATGATGTTATACCCTGTGGTAGCCATGGCAGGAATGTTTCTAAACAATAGCGTTTCTACCGTACTAATGAACGTGTAATACCAGCGTTCATTGGTCAAATCCACACTGATATCTTTGGTTTGACAGTTCACGTTTTCCTTTTCACAATGGGTTAAAAATGGATATTCATCTTGTGAGAAATTATCCACCCCAATGTAATCTAAATCCATCACCAACGTGTAGGACACATTCTTTTTAATTTTGATGTGCGTGAACATATCGATATCTCTAGGTTCTGTCCGTTGGATGTTTCTTAAGTCTAAATAGTTTTTCCCATAAGGAAACCTCAACGCATTGGTGGCGTAATCCGCAGCTTGAATGGATAAGCCAGAGAAAAACACCATGAATAAACAACTTAAAATCCATATTTTTTTCAAAAAAAATCACCTCTACATAATACGTACAGGTGATCAGATGATTTTTACTTTTTTATATTTCAACAAATACACGACACGGGCTACTATCCGCGTGGATTTTGAGTGGGATAATATACGCTTTAAAGGTTTGATTGGAAGGTAATTGATCAAAATTGGTCGCGTTCTCAACGATGAATACACCCGCACCTAATAATAATTGGTGGATCGGGTAAGGCGATTCATCTGGTGATGTGCCTTCAAGCACGATTACACGAATGGGATGTTTCAATAAGGATTGTACAAACGTTTCGGTTAAATAACCATTAGAACGTATAAAGAGAATCGATTCACCTGCATCATTGTAGGGCTGACCATCGTCAATCAGTCGTGCTTTTCCAATGAATGTATCCAGTGGGAACGCGTCTATGTATGGTTGATTTGAAATAAAGTGTTTGGGTCCATCGATATGCGTACCACTATGCATTGAGGTCATTAATAGATGGTTTTCATAGCCATCTTTTTCAACCTCAGCGATGGTTGTTAATGAGACTTTCGGGTCACCTGGATAGACAGTCATCCCATCTTCAATGGTTTTAGTAAGGTCAATAATCATGGCTATTTACTCGATAAATACTTATTCGATATTTGATTGGCATCCAAGGCTTTTAACATGATTTCAGCCGAAGTCTTATTGGTTGCGAGCGGGATTGAAAAGACATCACACAGCCTTAATAACGCGGAAACATCCGGTTCATGCGGTTGGGCTGTGAGCGGGTCTCTTAAAAAGATGACCAAATCCAGCTGGTTGTCTGCAACCATAGAACCTATTTGTTGGTCACCACCGAGCGGACCTGATTTCATCCGAATGATGGACAATCCAGTTTCACCAATGATGAGGGTCCCTGTGGTACCTGTCGCGTACAAGGTATGTTTGGCTAAAATGTCTCGATACTTCTTGGCTAAATCGATGATTTCTGGTTTTTTCTTATCGTGTGCTATGAGTGCTACTCGCATATCATCACCCCTTAATACCATTGTATCAAGAAATGCTTACTTATTTAACCCATCTTTTAAAGCAATCAACAATTGGCCTGATGTATCGGTACCATATTCCCAAAACATGATGCCTCCCAAGCCTTGTTCAATGACATAATCACTCTTCTCTTGAATGGATCTTGGGTTGTCATAAGAAATGAATTCCGTACCATCTGTCTTTAAAATATAAGGCACACCAGCACGGGTATCGTAAGCTTTGATATAATCGTCATTATTCAAATAGTTCAGTAGAATATTATTGTAATAGACAGACCCCGCATTGATCCATGACCCAAATGTTTGAGTACTTGCGTTGTAGGTTCTCGTTTGTTTGATGCCATAGAATGCGACACCGACGATGATTTTATCGTATGAAATACCATAAGTAGATTTAAAGTTTTTGACGGTTTCATCGATGGACGCAGTCGATAAAGAACGACCTACCAATAAAGTAGTATTGTGATAAGTGGTTGCGCGATAAAGGGCATTTTGATATTGACCATTGGCGTTACTCATGCCGTAAGTCATCAGGTTTATATAATCTAAATAGACTTTGGAATTATTTAAATCATATCTTGGTGGTTGCCAGATACCACCGGTAATCGCGGTGGTCACCAAGTGGTTCGGATTATTGGCTTTCACCTTTTCATAGACTACTTTCATCAAAGCCGTGTATCTGGTTTTTTCTGAATCGGTTGGGGTCTCCCAGTCGATATCGACACCATCAAATCCATATTGATTGATCATCGAAACAATATTATCCGCGAAGGTATTTACCAAGTTTTGACTCGCAGCGATGGTGCTCCAAGAAGATTCAGGTGCCACCGACATGATGACCCAATTGCCATAGACTTTGGCTTTCGGCATGATGTAGGTTTGGATGTTGCTTAAATAGGTTTCGCCGTACAATGCACCAGTGGCGTCGGCTGTAATAAATGCTGTATTGATGATGTCTAATGTCTCAAAGAAATCATCATTGACCGTGTTATATCCACGATAAATGTAACTGGAGGCGATGGGACCTTCTAAGGATTTGTACCCTGGAACAACGATGTCAAAAGATAGGGTATCCGTGATTTCACCTGTGATGTTGGCTATGAGTGTGACTGTTGTGGTTTGATAGGGTCTTTTGTATAAACCGCTATTCGAAATGACTTCAGGATGGCTTGAAGTCCATTCCATAAAGTAGCCGCTAAAGACCAGTGGCAAACCCACACTTTCCTCTGTCAAATCTGGCAAAAGATCTTCTAGATAAGTTTGTAATTCATTCACGGTTTTTGACCCCCATTTCGCAACATAAGTCATCGATTGGATGTGATCATTGGTCATATAACCAGGGTAACTCAATACGGTTTGCCCTTGGTATTCCCAACCCAAGAAGCGAAACCCTTCTTTGACGGGTGTTGGTAATCTGGTGGGCTCTAATAAGGTTAATTGTGGATTTTGATATAGTTCTGCTTCCCCATAAAAAGAGACCTTGAGTTCACCTTCTGTATAAGCAATCACATCCGTTTCGAATTGCACAAACATTTTTTGATTGGGTTCATTGGTATACTCGATGATTTGGTTTAAACTTTCAGTATCTGGTAATTGTTGGTGTGCGCCAATGATATAATCATACTCAGGTAAGGTTAAGTTTTCTACGGCAGCGGTCATCGGATCGACATAGACCACTTCATAGAGACCAACTGCCTGGTTATAGGCGATGAACAGTTTGTAAAACCATCTGAGTTTGGTTTGTGTATGATCCATGAGTGATAGTGAACTACCACTGGTATCATTTTTACTCGTGATGGTTAAAGCGCTATTGGGTTCAATGGTGGACAAATAAGACGCATCCATATGGCCCCCATTGAGGTCTAAAGTCACCTCAACTGGTTGTAATGTCGGTTTTTGACAAGCCATCAACATGAACATAAAAATGCTTATGAAGATGGTTGGAATGGTTTTTTTCATGGTATTTTCCTCGGTTTTAATCCATAGTATGTCTTTATTATAACATAATAAAAATGGTCATTTTTTTAAGGTGCGAAAACTATTGCCAAAGAGAGGTGTGATATTCAATGTTGACAACCCATCATGAAATCATCAACGAAAAGACGTATGCTTATTTCAATCAAGCAATCCTCGAAAGTCAGTTCTACCTGCCGATGACCTTCGAACAGTTCAAATATTTATCCCAAACACACTATGTCATGATTCATGTTACGGATGACCAAATTCAAGGTTTGTTGATGGGGAGTTTTAAAGACAACGCATGCTATATCGCTTATTTACTCGGTACAAAGGCAGCTCAATACGCTTTGTTGAATGACTTAGAATATCAATTGAGAACCACTTCAATCAAGACATTATGGTGGTCATATAATAACCCAATCAAGGTGCCTTTCTATACAAATCCCCCCCACATTCATTTCAATGCTCAAGGGGTGTTAAAGGATTCTCCTATTGAGTCCTTATTGTTAAGTTCTGGTTATCAAATTTACGCCACAATGGATACCTATGAAGTCGATTTAACTTCGTTTCAAAAAAACGATTATTTGGCAGAAAAAACCATTCATTTAAAACAGTTGGGGATTGAATTTGTGGTGTTAAACGAGTGTACAAAATCGGTGGATGATTTTCTTCAATTGTTACCTAATCCTGCTTTTGTAGATGTCATCAGACATGGGATTGCTGCCTCTAAACCCATTTTATTTGTGATGTATAATGGCTCAATCATGGGATTTACTGGTCCAATCAGTGTCGATACTGATGGCCGTGGTGTATTCGGCGGCATCGAGATACTAGATGCTTTACAAGGGTATGGGGCAGGCAAATTACTCTTCTTTAAATTGCTTCAAACATTTAAAGATATGGGGGCTACTTACGTGACTTTATTCACGGGTCAAAACAACCCTGCGAAGCATATTTACATGGCCGCTGGCTGCCAAATCACACACACATTTTATCTCATGAAAAAGGAACTCTATCGCTAGAGTTCCTTTGTTTTTAGAGTCGTTTCAGTGATTCACGGATGTTTCCGTTGTGATCCATTAAAATCTCTTTAATCTTGTCTTTATCTTCGATTTTTGACATGATTGAAAATATCGCGAACTTCACGGAATCGTATTTCATTAAATGAGCAACTGCTGTATCCTTATTGCATCCAGTGACATCCATAACAATGGATGTGGCACGTGATACCAATTTATCATTGGACATTTGCACGTCAACCATGAGGTTTTCATACACCTTACCGATTTTAACCATGGAAGCTGTTGTAATCATATTCATGATGAGTTTTTGAGCTGTGCCTGATTTCATTCTTGTTGAACCCGTCAATGGTTCTGCCCCAGTGATGGCTTCAATCGGATGCTTGGCTGTCGCTGCGATCACTGAATTGGAGGATGTGGTGATACAAGCGGTTTGACAACCGAGTTCGTTGGCATATTCCACTGCCCCTACAGCGTATGGGGTTCTGCCACTCGCGGTGACACCAATGACCACATCGTTGGCTTTAAGCTTCTTACGTTTTAAGTCTTTAATCGCTGCTTTTTTGGAATCTTCGACTTTTTCAATTGGGAACCTCAAAGCTTTGTTTCCACCAGCGATGATGCCGATAACCATATCTTTAGACACACCAAAGGTTGGTGGACATTCTGAGGCATCTAGGACACCTAAGCGGCCCGATGTGCCGGCACCGACATAGATGAGGCGTCCACCTTTTTGGAAAGCTTGTGTGACGACATCGACCACGTTGGATATTTGTCCTAGCGCTTTTTCAACGGCGATAGGCACCAATTTGTCTTCATTGTTAATCATCGTCAAGATTTCTTGAGTGGATACCAAATCGATGTTTCGAGTGTTTTCATTACGTTTTTCAGTACTAATTTTTCCAATGTCTACCATAGTTTTTACCCCTTTGTAAAGTGTTTTATCGCGAGATGGTAAGCCCCTTTGACAGGTTCAACTGGGACTTCTTCGATGTCAAAAGACGGCATTCTGTCTTTGAGATACGCGATCATGGATGTTTTGACGGCTGGTGCTTGAAGGACAAATGATCCTCTTGGCGCTACCTTCACACGGTGTGGATGGATGAATCGCTTGTAGGCGTTATAAATCTGTTCACCTAACATTTCCCCTTCTTTTTGATATAAAGAGAGGGTGAGTTCATCCCCTGTTCTCGCGAGTTCTCCCATTTTCGGCGATAAACCAGCGATTTCACTTTTGTTTTTGTTGTAGATGTAAGCGATGATGTCCGCTTCGCTTTGTCCTTTGATTTCTTTTAACAACAACTTAGATAAAGGACTAAATCCCAGGTTGTGTTCACTTTCATAGATGAGATTTTTAAATGCGCTGATGACCACGTGATAGGCACTACCTTCATCCCCTAGGAGGTGTCCATAACCCCCAATGGTGTTGATGGCTTCCTCTTTTAAGGTAATCACAGCACTGCCTGTACCACCAATCGCCATAATGACCGCTTGATCGGGTTCTTTTTCAACCGAATACAAACCAATCATCGCGTCGGTATCTAACCTGACTTTTGCGTGAAATCGTTGTTCAAGGGACGCTTCGACCCCTTTGTCTTTCATTTTGGTTGCACCAGCGATACCCAATTGAATCCATAATTCGTATTCGACTACTGGGATTTTTGAAACGAGTGTTTGAATGGTTTGTTCGATGTTTTTCAATGCTTCTGTTTCATCGATTGAAAAGTTCGAAAAACCACCCAAAGCCCGAGCGATTTCTCGCCCTTCAAAGTCATACAATACTGCGAGGGTTTTGGTGCCACCACCATCGATGCCGATGATCCATTTATCCATGTATTGGTAACCTCCCTTTCAGTGTGAGTTGACCTTTTAGATACTCAATGAGGATGGTCATTGAGTTGGGTGTATATTCATACAAGCATACATAATTTTTAATGTTGGGATTAAAATGCAAGTCATAAGGATTTCTCATGGAAACCACATAGACTTCTTTTGATAGGGCTTGAAGTTGATCAATTAATGCGAGTTGTTGTTGATAGATGTTGCCATTGTAGGTTGTAACGACGATTTGATCATATCCTTTGGCTTTTTTAACCACATCTTGAATGACTTCATCACTTGGATTGACAGGCATCAAGTATCGTCCGATATCTGGTAAACTCGCTTTGATTTGTTTGGTGATCAAGTAATTCCCTTCGGTATCATCGGCCCCAGAAGTCACTTGAGGTGATACCCCAATAAAGAGCGTTTTACCTTTAGGTTGATAGATGTCACCTTTAACCAAAGTAGCTGCCCTTCTGACGGTTTCAAGGGCGTAAGCTTTATGCATTTCGTTGACGACCACAGACTCAATACCTAGGTAGGTTTGATTGATGATGTGTGTATTTATCAAGGTTTTATATTTAAGCACTCGAGATACACGTTCATCTAATACTGACATGGGTAATTCATTCGTTAAAACCGCTTGTTTGAATCGTTCAAAGGCTTGGATTTGGTATTCATAGGAATGACAAATGCACACCAGATTCGCGCCAGCTTGAACTGCCATGAGTGACGCTTCTACGGTGCCGTAAGCATCTTGAACTGCCTTCATTTCCATGCCATCTGTAACGATGAGACCTTCAAATCCCAAATCATTTCTCAAGAATTCCGTTAAACACTTTTTAGATAAAGTGGCCGGTAATCCCTGTTCACTAAATACAGGAAAGTCGATGTGTGATGTCATTAAGGCGTGAATGCCTTTTTGAATGGCATTTCTAAATGGCACCAATTCAATGGCTTCCAATCGATCCAAATCGTAGTCCACTTTTGGTAAAGCGAGGTGTGAATCCAAATGGGTATCACCATGACCCGGAAAATGCTTCCCGGTTGAAAGGATTTTGGTTTGTTGTCCTTTGAAAAAAGCCTCTGAGAATTGTGATACTTTATGTGGGTCATCGGAGAAACTACGTACCCCAATGACGGGATTTTTAGGGTTGTTGTTGACATCTAAGATTGGCGCAAGGTTCATATTGATGCCTAATGCATCCAATTCTTCTGCCATATACGTACCATTTTTTAAGGCATATTCAACATCATCTGTCGCGGCGATGGTCATCGCCCCAGGGAAGAAGGTTGCGCCATTGAATATGCGTGTGACCATACCACCTTCTTGGTCAATGCTAATGAACATCGGGACACGTAAATGTTTTGTCGCTTCCAATTGAAGCGATTGATTCAATTGGAAGAGTTGTTCTGGCGAGATACAATTTCTCGCAAACAAGATTACATTACCTAACTTATATTTGACGATCATCTCTTTAGTGACTTCATCGAGGTGGTCTTTTTGGATGCCAAACATAAATAATTGGCCAATTTTCTCTTCCAAACTCAATTTGTTAATATCATACGTCATAGAGATGATACCTTTCTTTCATAGTCATAAATCGTTTAGAATCTGCCTCCATTTTGGTCAATAAATCTGCCAAACTGAGGCGGTTTTTTTCAATGATATCAGTACCCATCAACAAGTTAAAAAACAAATTTTGACTGGTTTTAGGGGGTTGAATGAATTGAAATTCAGGGTGTAGTTGACGAATTATATGAATCAAAATAACCCCGGTTTTAACTGGTTCGAATGCATGTACATCCTGAACGAACATTTCTAAGCCTTCACACAACACATTGGCGTGTTTGGAGAAGACTGGGGTAAAATAATGTTTTCTGAATTGAACCCCTGGTAAATCATAAGCTTTTAATGCTTCAATGGTCAATTTACTGTTGAACCAAGGTGCGCCGAATATTTGGAACGGTTTGGTTGTACCTCTACCTTCGGAGAGATTGGTCCCTTCAAAATAACACGTTGCCATATAAGCATAGATGGTATCGATGGTTGGGATATTGGGGGATGGTAACACAAACGGTAACCCGGTATCTTTAAAATTCATCGAACGACGGTATCCGCTCATTGGAATCACGGTCAAATCGGCGTGAATACCTTCGGTTTCATTAAAGAAGTTAGCCAACTCACCTATGGTTAGACCATAGCGTTGAGGTATCGAGTAGTACCCTACAAAACTTCTAAAGTTTAAATCCAACAAGTTGCCTTCGACTGCTACCCCACCTAGCGGGTTAGGACGGTCGAATACGACCATTTTCTTTTGATAAAGTTTGCAGGCTTCCAATGCGAAAGCCATGGTATAGATAAATGTATAAAAGCGTGCCCCGACATCTTGGATGTCAAAACACAAGACATCGATGTCCGCCATCATTTCAGCGGTTGGTTTTCTCGTTTCACCATAAAGTGAATACACCATCGCGTTGGTTTCAGGGTCGACATAGGGGTCTAATTTCACCCCTGCTTGAACATTACCTCTAACCCCGTGTTCGGGCGAAAATAACGAAACCAAAGTGCCTATTTCATGGAGAATCTCAATGGTCGATTTAAAGTTAGCATCCACACCAGTCGGGTTGGTAATTAAGCCTATGCGTTTACCTTCGAACAAGGATTTATATTCATGAATACGTTCAATTCCCAATTTAATCATTGAACTTCATCTCCTTCACATCATCGACCACACGATCAGTGATGATCGCCATGACCATTAACCAGCCACTCACACCAAATAAAACGAAGATCATCGATGTGAATGAGGTGAGTAATAACAATAACAATACTGCGGGTGTCAATAACATGAACATGGTTCTTAGGATATATTTTCCTGCAATATAAAATGATAATTTGATAGAAGCTTTCATACCTAAGTCTGGTTTAAAATAGGCAATCGGTAATAAATATAGTGATACAGCCAGCATCATCACTACAAAAAATAACGTGATGTAGTAGCCTGCTTGATAGAAAAGATTGGGTGCATCCTCGATGAGATCAACATAATAAGTCATATTGAGATACCCGATGGAGATAATCATACCGATTAAAATCCCCAATAAAATCTTGTAAAAAGTACGGTGTTTCAAATGATTAAAGTATGTTCTGAACAACCCTTTTTCCTGTTTCTTCCAAAGGTCTCTTAAAGTGTTATATCCTGTGGATAAACCTAAAAAGAGCGTAATGACAGGTAATATGGTGATGATCACCAATGTATTGATGATTACCAAACGCAAAATCCAGTCACTGATTTGATTAATTTTTTGGAAAAAGGGTTTTTCAATGAACATATAATCTCCTAACCGACAATACCGGTTCTTTCAATCGATTCAACAAATTGTTTTTGAACAAATAAATACATAATGAGCAGTGGTAACATCATGAGTAACGCCGCAACGTTGCTGATGAGAGCTAAGAAGAGTGGGTTTTCCCAAACATCTTGACCAACCAAATCCAGACCACCCGTGTAGAACAATTGTGCATACATGTTTTCTGCAGCATTGAGAAGACGCATGGTTAAGATTGGAAAATCTGCTGTGGATACTTCAAAGATTTTCACATAATAGGCATCATTCCACGCCCATACAAACGAGAATAGACCAACGGTAACCATCGCACCTCTGGCGTTTGGCAACATAACATTAAAGAATATTCTAAAGACACCAGCACCATCAATCTGTGCGGATTCTTCCAATTCCTTTGGCAATCCCGCAAAGAATTGTCTAAAGATAAAAATGAAGATACCAGAACGAATCCCCATACCAAAGAGGTTCATCAAATAGATAGAGGTTTGCTTCCCAATCAATTGAAGGTCTCTAAAGTAGAGAAATTGTGATAATGATAAAGCTTGTGGCGGGATGACAATGGTTAAGATGACCAAAATGAATAGGGTATTGGTAACTTTGTTCTTAAGTCTTGAAAAAGCATACCCTGCCAACGCGGTAGAGAATAACTGTAACACCATTGAAATGAATGAGATGGTCGCTGTATTGATCAGTGCATCCTTATAATCCAACACCAATACCGCGAGTTCTAGGTTTTTTAATGACCAAATCTCAGGTATCCAAATAACCGCTGGATTATTGACATCTTCTGGTGCTCTTAGGGCTTGTAGGATTTGTTGGATGGTTGGGAACAAAATAACGAAGCACAACCCAATCAAAAATACATAACGGAAGAATGACCCAAAGAATGCTTGGAAATCTCTTTTTCTTTTCGCATTCAACTTTTGTGTGAAATAGGTATTTTTAATGTCTGTTTTCTTCTTCTCGATGAATGCTTTAATGGTTTGGAAGAGATTAGTTTTCATAATGAGAACCTCCAATACCAAAGATTTTAGCTAATAAGAAGATGATGAGTAGAATCACCAAAATCGATCCCACATACATCCATGACATCGCTGAGGAAAGTCCCCATTGTTGGCTATTGAGTTCATCTGAAATAATGCCTGAAACCGATGAAGTCAAGAACGTATCGACCAGTGCATATACTGTAACGGTAAGGATGTGAGGGGACACGTTTGGTAACGTGATCAACCAGAACATTTCATAGGCTGTCGCGCCTTCGATTTTCGCTGCTTCATACAAATGTTTTGGTACAGATTGAATGGATGCTAAAAACAGAAGGATTGGCACCCCTGCCAACGCCAAGATGTCGTAGATACGACCAATCAATCCACTGATAAATCCAACAATCATTTGATCTAAACCGGTTTGAACCAAGAAATGCTCTAAATCAAACAGCTGACCAATGTTTTGTTGTTCAAGGATTTGTGTGATGATATCTCCGCCACCGAGTGCTGTCGCGACCGCGGCTGAGTTTAAAATCACTGGGATAAAGAATATCGCTCGCACCACAGCTCTACCGCGGAATTTCGCATTGAGCATGACTGCGATGAATAGACTGAAGATCAATAGCACCGGTAAGTTGATGACCACGTCCGTGACGGTATTGATCAATTCAACTTTAAAGCTACTAACCGTAGTTACGTGGGTATTCCACGCAAATAAGTAATTACCAAACCCGACAAATTCAAGCACAATTTCACCCACACGTGGGGTCAACTTGAAGAATGAATACATGAAGGATTGGATGAGCGGCATACCAAATAAGAATACAATCCCTAACAACCATGGCAACAAGAATATAAACGACCACAATTGTTTTTGTTTTTGATACTTATTGATATTTTTCGTGTTTACACCGATATTTTTTTGTACTTGTTGCATCTTAATTACCCCCTACCACTTTATAATTCATGGCGAAGACGACTTGTCCTAGGTAATTATAAGGCGTCAAGTTGTAGTTAATCACGACTTCTAATCCATGTGAATACGTAACTTTATACACGTTATTCGCAATAATTTCATGTTGAACCAAACGGCCTTGGTGGATACCAATGGCATCGAGTTCTACTTTTTGTGTCTGCATCAAATCCAACCAGTTTTTGTAGTAGGTCGAGTTGTACTGATTGTATTCGGTGTTGAGTAATTCCCTCGAATCGTCATAGGTGAGGGTATACTTTAAATTCGACCCAGTTTCAATGGCTTTCAAGAAATTATACTCAATGCTTCTGGTTGAGATGATATTGATAGAATCCCCTGCATAATCTACAAGGCCTGATAATGCCAATTGAAGGAGGGGAATTTGTTCATCTATGATGGCGTATAATGTGGTATCTGTTGGCAAATCTGTGATGTATTTCGCATAAGGTATCGCGAAACCCATCGGGTTACGTAACATCAGTTGTTTGTTGGATTCCGCTAAAATCGCTTGTTGTAAACGTAAGGCATCCTGTTTAAATAGGATGTTTGATTTGTCATAAGAACCGGTTAAATATTGACCTAACATGGATAAATCGATATAGTCATGTTTGAAATCCTTGACCATTTTATCGTAAATCGCTTGATAATACGCTGGGTTAATGATGTAATCCGCATCGCTATGTGGATACATCGTTTCAGAATAAGGTAATCCTGTTGGGTAATGATATTCGTATAAATACGCATTGTTGCCTGTGATTCTCTTTGCTGAGTAGGTGTATTGGTCAGAGAAACGACGATACCCATTGACCGTCATCAATTTCACCGATGCATACACGTCAATATGATCGGTTTCTAGCGTATTCACCATACGCTTAAACCCTTGTTCATTGCCCAAAACACGTTCGACATCCATCTTGGTTTCAATGGATTGTGAAAGACCACCATTGAATACACCGGAATAAATCACATTGATGTCATCGATGTTCAACGCTTGCATCTCATCAATGATTTTCAGTGCTTGTTTGAAAGTGGTAAGTGAGCGTGTGGTATGATACGGGATACCTAAGAAGAATTCTTTTTTATCGTAAGCACCTAAAAACTCTGTGGTGATGACGGTTTGTGTGGTTTGATCATTTAAACTTAATCCATAAGTATCGATCAAGTAATTTCGATAGCTCTCAGCTACCCCCACATAATTATTATTCGCGCCAGTGAGAAACTCGTACTGAACCACAAAATCGGTTCTGACAATCGGTTTTGTCCATAGTGTGATTCCGTGTGGTACCGATGGGGTACCTAACGTGATGGCTTCAGATTCTCTAAGGTTAAATGATATGAATACATTGTTGTAAGAGTCAATACGCCCAGAGACATCGGCGTTGATGGTTGCCATAGCATCCCCTTCAGTGATGATACCTGCAAATCCACCGACTTCTTTGATCATACCAAAGACTGGGATGGTGATGTCTTGTTGTTGTTCTCTCATCTTAAATGGTAGTAAAGCCAAATCTTGACCATAAAGGCGTTTGCGATAAGGGTTTTGATAATACTTACCATTGTTAAAGTTCATGATGGCTCCTGCACCATCCGGTAAGACGATGTAACCTTCGGTTGGGACGCCAGCGATTTCCGCGATGGCTGTACCGAACATTGGGTATAAGGAAATACTTGAAATACGAGACCCACCAAATTCTTGTAAGGTATTTCGCATGATGGCAGTTTGAATACCTTTATCTGTGAGTTTCACTTCTACACCAATCTGAAAGCGGATTTTTTCATAATCCACGGTATAGCCATAACCAAAGTTTTCCTCAATGGCTTGTTCACGGGTATAACCCAACTTACCATAGAATATGTCGTATAAACGGTTGATGACTAAACGGCTCATGGTTTCATAACGAGCAATCTCGTATAGACCCGTGACTTCATCAAATTTGGTATAGGCGATTTGTTCTAAAATGGCTCGGTCTTCTAAGGTTTCCATGATTTCTTTTGGTAAAAATTTAGGAAAGAATAGGTAATCGACTTCTAAGTCTTCTAACATATACAAGACTTGGAAACCATCGTTGAGATACTTGATTTTATAGGTGCGTTCTCCAGCTGCAGAGAGTCTGCTTTCTGGATGACTGATGGAAAATTTATAGTTGTTGATGGTCGTTAATGATCCATTCGCATCCACATATTGAACTTCTAAGGTTGCTTTTTGTTTTTCAATCGCGGTAGGGGTAATTTTACCAGATTCGGCTTCCCATGGGTCTGGGATGGTTGGGTTCGATTGCCATACTTCACCATTGCGTTTATCTACCACTTTGAAATACGTATTGGTTTCGTCCAAATACAGTTCAAAATTCGTATTTGATACTACCAATTTGTTGTTATCACTGAGTTCACTACCTGCCACAAATCCTGTTTCATCAAATGGAATGAGTTCAGGGAATTGTAAGTCTGCAGCCTTTAATTTAAATGCCAATTGATAGGTTGTGATGCCTAAGATGATGACTAGGATGCCAATCCATATTTTTAATTTCATAGTGATTGCCTCCTAATATCGCAACGATATTTCATTGTAGATGGAAGCCACAAACGAAATAAACTGTTGGATTAAATCAAAGAATAGTAACCCTAAAAACATCAATACCGCCATCGCGATGAAGGTTGCGATAAATGCTAAGATGGTTTTAAAGAGACCATAATTATGAATGTTTAAAATACCCATGAATAACATCCAACCTGCAGCGACATATGAAATCGAAACTGCTAGGGTATAGAATGCCATTTCTTCGAGGGTTAAAAAGTTTGAAATAATGACGGCTGGAAATCCAACGATGAGGATAGGAAACAAGGAATACCCTGTTACCATGAGGATTTCTTTATATTTGCCTTTACCTTCCATCAACGTGGTCACTGACCAATTGGCAGCGGTAAAGATGCCAACCAATAAGACCACAGCAAATATTTCTTCTAAGGAATTTAACAACATCGGATTACGATTGTTGATGAGTGGTCCTTCATATTGATAGGTAAAAATGCGGAGGAATGCAAACAAGAAGATAAAGGTAATTGCAACACTCATTTTGCCTTTTTCATAGCGCTTGAATTCTTCATACCCATCAAATGGATGAAATAATACATATTTTGGAAAGCTGAGGAATTGTTCCTTGAAGCGTTTGAAATTAATCTTCATATAGAACGTGACCTCCACTTCTGATGGTCTTACGAATCTTGATGTAGACGAATAGACCTGCTAAAGCAACCGTTCCGCCCATGATCCAACCAAAGTTTTCTCTTAGGATTTCATTACGGTAACCTTTAAATGCTTTCGAATAATAGAAATCATCGTGTCCTAATTTGAAATAGGCCATGGCTTCTTTGTATTCACCTTGTCTTAACAAGTATTTACCAATGCCATTGTAAGACACTTCATAGTTGGTGTTTAATACCAAGACCTCACGCCAAATTTGTGCAGCTTCATCAAATAAACCTTCATCTTGAAGGGATACGGCTTGATTGACTGAACGTCCAAAATCGGTGAGTCGATAAACGATGACTGTTCTAGTTTTACGGTCTAGCACCATGATGTCATCATTTAGATAGGCAACAGCCACACCTTCTGTGAACTTATCGCTTTGTTGACCTTCAGCGCTATTGATATAGAGTAAATTACCCTCATTATCATAGGTGAAAAGTCTTGAGCGTTTTTGATCTAATACAGTATAAATACCATGTTCAGTATAGGCGATATCTTGAAGTAATGATGGTCCAGTTACAACGTATTTATTGCCTGCTTCTAGGTAATGAATGTCCCCCATTGGCGGGAAATAACCACGTTTTTTAATGACATCGATCCCTTTTGGATTGATCAATTGAATGGTATTTTTAGCGTTGTTTTCGCTGGGTTTCGATGTCGCATAAATGAAACTTTCTGGATTGAGCACCACATTGGTGTATTCGGTTGGTAAGAATAACTTTAACTGTGCCAACTGTGCTTCTGTCATCATGTTTCTTCTAAATATTTCGTAGGGTGTCATCTGTATTGGATTGACACCTGTAAAGCGATTAAAATCACCATTAGAAGAAAGTTCAATGATGCCTTCATAGACATTTTTCGCGATTACGTACATGCGTTCTGTCGCATCCACAGTAATCTTGATGGGTTCAAAGTTAAGTTCTTCAAACGTTGGGTCATCAATGGTATCAAACACATCGATGACTTCGTAGTCACGATTGAGTTTAACAATGCGCTTATTACCTGTATCAGCCACATAAATGGCGTTATTGGTCACTTCTAATCCAAATGCCCCATTGAGTGTTGTTGACGCTTCTGCGAAACCAGGTTCTTGTTTATCCAGAAAAGCTTGGGTAAATGGAAAATCCTTAACTACTTCAACGAGTTCAAATTGTGGATTCACAACCACGATTGCATTTTCTGTGGAATCCAGCATATAAATGTGATCATCAAAAACCACCATATCTTCTGGTGTAGATAAGGTTGTCCCTAAAGTTTGCGCATTGAAATACGCAGCAAACGTCATGCCTGGTGCGGAATGAATGACTTCGTTATAATAGGAATAATTATACGAAACCGATGAAATTTGCAATGGTAAGGTGAATAACAGGGTGAAAAATGCGAATATTTTCATGTGTATCCTCCTTATTTCATGCCCGAATGGCTAAATGTTTCAACAATTCTAGACTGTGAAATCATAAAGAATGTGACTGGAACAATCATCATAACAAAAGCAACCGCAGCAATGGTACCGGCACGTTCAATCGACCCTTGGGCGATTTGTCTTAACGCATACGAGACAGGTTTCAACTCTTCAGAGAAGATGAAGGAACCCCCATCGGTTGTCCATAGTCTTTGGAATAACAAGATGACTAAGGTTAACCAAGCTGGTTTAACCAATGGCATCACGATTTGGAAGAATATACGGTATTCACTCGCACCGTCAATCTTCGCCGACTCAATCAATTCATCCGGGATTTGTGTCATGAATTGTTTCATGAGGTAAAGCCCAAGGGATGATGCGATGGCCGGTAAGATGATGGCGAATGGCGTATCTACTAAGCCAATCGATGAAATGATGATGTAGTTTGGTGTAGCGGTAACTTGTGGTGCAAACATCAAGGAATAAACAACCAATGTGAAGAAAATGGTCTTCCCTGGAAATTTGTATTTTGCGAGTGGATAGGCTGCCATCGAAGCGATGATGACGTGTCCTACAGTCCCGGTTAATGTGATGAAGATGGTATTAAAGAAATATCTAGAGAATGGAATCCATGAGTTTTCCATCAATTCAGATAAGTCTCTAAAGTTGTCAAATGTGATGTTTCTAGGTAATAAGGTTGGTGGAAACTTGAACAATTCATCGAGTGGTTTAAAGGCATTCGACACGGTCATGATGAGTGGGTATGCACTAAAGATTCCAAACAAAGCGAGTAATGTCATTAGGAAAATATCGCCACCTAACGAACGGTTGAGTTTACGGTTCTTTTTGATTCTTAATTTTTTCGCCATCTTAATCACCCAACTTTCTTAAGAAGCTACGAACGAATAAGTTCGCGCTCATCATGATGAGGAATAAAATGGTTGCGATCGCACTGGCGTAACCCAAATCAAATCGGGTTGAACCGTAGTCAATCAAGTGAGTGACAATCGTGTGCCCTGCATATTGAACGGATGGGAACCCAACCAGTTGCATCGATACTTCAGCGATGGCCAAACTGGTGGTAATTTGCATCACGGCACCGAACAATAATTGTGGTTTCATGCTTGGTAAGGTGATGTACCAAAGTTCTTGCCAACGGTTTCTAATCCCGTCAATCGCCCCTGCTTCATACAGTGTTTTATCTACACTTTGAAGCCCTGCGATGAAGGATAGGAAGGATACCCCCAACGATAACCATAATTGTACAATGATGATAACCATCATAATATAATCCGGATCTTTTAACCAAAGAATGGGGTTATCGATGAATCCATAACGGATCAAGAATGCATTGGCGTAACCATGGATATCTCCAGAGAAAATGATGAGCCACATCAAATACGCATTACCAGAAATGGATGGTGCGTAGAAGATTAAGGTCATGAATGCTCTCACTTTAGGTCTAAGTTCGTTGATAAGCCATGCGAATACAAAGGCCATCATGTAACTCACCGGTCCTGTAACGACGGCTAAAATGAGCGTATTTTTAATTGCGATGATAAATTCATCATCGTATAACAACAACTTCAAGTAGTTGTCTAACCCAATGAATCTTGGGGTTTCTAATAAATTGTAATAAGAAAAACTGATGCCTAACGACATGAACACCGGGATCACTGTAAATGTGAAAAATAGAATTGCATACGGTGCCATTAAAATGTACAGATGTTTATGCTTTTTGATTTCCATTTTAAGGAGTTGTCGTTTTGTGTATTTAGGTTTTGGATTCAATGCTTGTTGCACAATAGACCTCCTTAATCTAGTCCGAATTCGTTTCGTTTCTTCGTTATTTCTTCGTTGATGATTTGTACGTAATCATACAGGGTTTCTCTTGGATTCGCATTGTCATTGATGACCAATCGTAATGCATTATCTAAGTGTCTACCTGTCATGTATCCGCCTGGTACTTCAGGAATCCCTCTGACCCAAACCCATGTATCCATGAGTTTGTTGTATTCGGATACCGTCCAAGGCAATTGGGCTACAGCGTCGATATTCGCGGTAGGGTAACGTGCAGCTGCACCTAAAATCCCTTCCATCTCGCGTCCAAATCGTACTTGCGTTTCTGTCGAGGTCCACCATTTTAGGTAGTCCCATGACGCTTCTTTCTTCTTCGATTGTTCGAGAATCATGACGCCTGTACCCGAGGATACGGTTTCTCTGCGGATGATTGGGTTACCAAGTTCATCAAAGTCAGCTGTACCTGGAATGGATACGAAATTCCACTTACCTTTGATTTCAGGGGCGAACACCGCGAGGGTATTGTAAGTATTGTAATAGGTGATACCAATCGGCATTTGTCCACTTCTAAAACGGTTGATGAAGTTGGCTTCTACAGGGAATGAATAATCTGTATAGAACTTTGTCCAAGTTTCAAATACAGCTGGACCTTTACCTTCGTTAAACCCTGATTGGCTGTTGTTATCGATATAGAACGCCCCATCATTTTGATAGAACATCGATGAGAACACAGGGTTCGCAGGTAGGTTCGCAACATTACCAGCAGACGCTGGAATTGGTAAATAGAATTCTAAGTTGTGTTTTTGAAGGTCTGGTACCAATTGAATGACATCGGTCCAAGTTTGTGGAACATCAAAACCCATCTCTTCAAAAATATCGGTTCGATAGAACATCATCAAGAACGTTTGTTGTTCAGGTAATGCATAAGTACCGTTGTTGTATTCGTAAGGTGTAAATGCACTATCCATAAAGCGTTCGCTGATGGTATTAAAATCACTGAAATTCGATAAATCGTAAGCCGCATTACGCATCGCGTAGTTCACAGGTACACTGTGGTCTACACCCATCGCGACATCTGGACCACGTCCGGATAAAGTAGCCGGTAATAGGACTGCGCCATTGACGAGTTTCAAATCCACTTGAATCCCAGACTCAGGCGTAAACGATTCGTCGATGAGTTTTCTTAATATGTTCGCTTGGTCTTTACCGATGGATAACCATACTTCAATGGTTTCACTGCTGCCTGTGGTTGTTTTACCTACAGCTGAGTAATCGGTTAAGAAGGATGCGAAGAAGGCACGAACACTGTACCACATGCTTTCCATGACGCTGGCTTTAGCCTTTGGCAGTTTCGCATTTGGCTCGTGTAATACAAAATAATCGATTTCAAGGGGTTGAGCATCAAGTAAAGTAATCAATGTCCCTAACGCTGAAATGTTTGAGTTATATGCAGATAATTTACGGTGAATCTCTCTAGGTTTTTTAATGAAATCATCGAGTTGTAAAAGCATCGTGTCGAGAATACCCGTTTTTTCAGAGGTTGATCCCGAAATGGCTATTAAGGCTTTACGAACATTTCTTAAGGTGGTACGTTCGTCTTGTAAACGTCCGACCAAGTTAGGAATTCTCTCTGTCAATTGATAATCACGATATTGGTCAGGTTCTGGACCTGTATAGACCAATATTTCACGATAAATTTTATTGAGATTCGCGATTGAGTTTTGAATTTCATCGATCAAAATCCCATACTGAGCTAAGGATACTTCCAAAGTGATTTCATGGGTTCCAGCTTCAAAATAGAACAAATAAGCTTCGGATTTGGTGCCTAAGGTTTGTAGTCTCCAATCGTTGGCGTGTTTAAATTCGTAATTTCTAAGTTCAGCAAACGGAATCTCGCCATCGATATAAATGTTTCTACCGACATTCACCCCGCTTGCAATCTTTTGTTTAAGACGCATCGATAGTTGATATAACCCATCGGATTCTACTTCAAATGACCAACTGATTTTATCCCCTGAGATACGCCAGTTGTTTCCACCAATGGTGTTTAAAATAATCTTGCTTGGATCAGACATCATGGTGAGGGTGCTGGTTCTGTCATTGAGTGGGTATAGGGTTGGTGCGGTTGTATACGTTGGGTCTTCTGCTTGAATGATGAGATTGGCTTGATCAGCTGGGGTATACCCCATCGAATCATACATCGATTTCATATCTGCATAGGTCGGTAACGCAACTACCGATGAGATGTTTAATCGACCAATGACCATCGGTTCTCTCACCGATTCGAAGGTGATGGTATTTGAACCTGCTTGGAAATAAAGCTCGTAAGGTTCTGTAATATAACCAACAGCATCTTTAATGTAAGTTTGTTGCCACTGCGGTTTTTCCACTTGTGATGGGCGAATATCATTCCCATAAATGTCTTTTTTAACCGCTTCTTTTGCGCCCCAAATGCGGTGGAAAACCACATTCTCTAACCCTATAAAAGGAATAGTGTCATTGATCAAAATCTTTCTTTCGATGTTCGCTGACTTTCCTTCATATGGGTAGTATTGAACCAAAACATGATAAAAACCAGACTCAGGTACACTGAATTTATAAGTGACTGTACCTGTTTCTTCGGTGAGTAAGACATCCGATAAACCTTGATAGTTACCAAGTATTTGTTGATTACCGGTCATCGTATCGTATTGTGAACCAGGGATTACTATCGTTGTAATCGCTGGATAATTTTCAACTTTAGTGGATTTGTATTGATAATAATCTGAATTTTGACCATAGAGCTCGGAGTCCGTAACATTCACATGGCTTGTATTGTATGACAATGGACTCTGGCGATTGGCTAGCCAGGCATAATCAAGTAAACTGTAGATTAAAAACAAAAACACAGCTGATAGTGTAATGATTAAACCTTTTTTCAAAATAACACCCCTTTAATAAGGTGCCCTCTCCCCTACCGAGGAGAGGGCTTTATCATTGTTTTTTTAAGAATTGAAATACGCTTCTAGTGCTGCATCATAGGTTGGTTTGATACCATCCATGAGTGTTCTAGCATTACCTTCGCGAACGGCAAGGTTGACGTTTCTTCTCCAACCTTGTTCGCTATAAGCGCTGATACCAAGTGCATTAATGAGTTCTAGATAAACCTTGTCATAAACTTCAAGATAAGCTTCTACATAAATTTCATTGTCAAACTTAGTCATTAAGGTTAATTCAAAGTCAGATTTCAATTCAGCGTCAGTGCGCCATAATTGAAGTTCATTCCAAACTTGGAATACCAACGCTTCTTTAGCAGCAGACATACCGGATGCTACATGATATACAGCAACACCACTGACTGGTGAGGTATAAGCACCGGTAAATGCATCGGCTTTAGGGAATGGTACATAGCCAAGTTCAAATGGTAGACCACCCCAACGGTTAGGTGCAGTTACGAACCATAGATTACCTGGATGCATTGCCACTTTACCTGCTTGCCATAACGGCGAACCAGCGTCGTATTGTGGGGATGTTTCAAATAAACCTTGGGTATATAAGCTATTTAAGAAATCATAAGTTTGTAATGCTGGGTTTTGTGCAAATGAAACCCTTTGAGTCACACTATTGATCAATGTGCCACCATTGAGTGGGATCATCGATTCAGCGTATGCGGATGGCATACCCCCTAGTGGGTACATTTCTTCTTGACCATTGGCCATCAATGTTTTCACTTGTTTAGCCCAGGTTTCGAAACGTGTCCAAGTCCATTCACCATCTAAATACAATTGTGTTGGGTTAGCGACACCAAGGTTCGCTACCAAATCTGCATTGTAATATAGACCAGAATCCACGGTTAAATTACCTTCATTGAATGCCCAAAGTTCACCTTGGAACATGGATACTTTTTGGTAGCTTTGATGGATCTTGCTACCGGTTGTCGCCATATATTTATCGATTGGTACAATGGCTTCTGCTTTTGCTAAAGCTTGAATCCAGTCCGAAGTTGACCAATAAATATCTGCTAAGTGATTATTGGATACGGATGATTGAATGATTGCGTTGACACGGTCTGGTCCCCACGGTGCATTTGCAGGATAAGGTTTGTATTCAACGATAACATTGAGTTCAGCTTCGACTTGACGTTGAAGTGCTTGACGTTCTTGTTGTCTAGTACCTGAATATTCTGCATGGAATGGGTCCACCTCATAGGGTGCCCCGTGCATGATGACAATCTTGGTTGGTTCAACCGCTTGTCCTTGTACGGTGACTTTACGGGTAACAGTAACTTCCTTACCGTCGCTACCTGTCACTTTATATGTGAGTGTATAAACCGCTGGTGCGTTGGTGTTTACTGTTCCAGTGACTTGGATGTTGGTGATTGCCCCATCCACAGAATCGGTCGCAGTGACACCATCCAGTGGATTAAAGGTATCTCCTACTGTGATTGTGATGTCATTCGCGCCACTAATGCTCGCTGTAGCTGGCTCGTTGCCACCACCGCCGTTGCCACATGCCGCAAGCATGGTAGCGAAGACTAAAAGTAAAATGCTTAAAAATACTTTTCTCATTTTATCTCCCTTTCTCTATTGAGATTTTTCATTGTTTTTAAAAGTTCCCTTACATATATGTAAGCACTTTTATACACTATCATTATACTATGTATTACTTTCGATTTTTCCGACAACCGTGTTATTTTCGCATTAAAAAAATTATTTTCACACGTAAAAAAGAAAGTTCCTATATAAAGGAACTTTCAATGGTTTACTTATTTAAATTATGGGCGTTTTCTTAAGATGATGAATGCTGCTGCGAAAGCGACCACTGAAGAGCTTAGAGAGATGGCGATGGTAGCTGCCATTGAGGTACCAACTTGGTCTTCTTTACCTTCGATTAAGTCTTGAATTTGTTCAAGTGTTAAGGTGTTTTCAGTGATATAATCGATGATTTCTTGTTCTTTATCATCTAATTTTTCATCAATTTGTTCGTCAACGATTTCTGGTGTAACAGGTTTAGCTACGACAACCACATTGAATGTGACTGTGCTTGCATTACCAGCTTGGTCTTCTGCGACAACTTCAACAGAATAAGTACCAGGGTTATTGACATTTAAACCACCATTTTGTGAAACATAGATAACAACATCTGCTCTTGCATCGTGGTTATCGATTGCGATTACGTTGGATAAAATGGCTTCGTTTGCACTGGTGAAATCGCCAGCTTCAAACTTGAAGTTTTCATTGACAACGACAAGTTCAGGTGCAGTCTTATCATCGATGGTTAATGTGTATGAAGCGGTCTTCACGATGTCAGTATCGAAATCAGGAATACCAGCGACAAATTCAGTCTTAGAAACTGGATCATCATACACGATGGTTCTTGCTAATGCATATTCAGTCGCTTTATTGACACCGACGACAACGATATAACCGTTTTCTTCAAGTGTTAATCCAGCCAACCAAGCATCAAACATACCGGATGCGTTCGCAGGGGTATTTGTACCATTAACGTCGACTAAATCCCAAGTTCTTCTGTTGATGGTTCTGATTACTGTACCATCGCCAGCAACTTCAATAATCACACCGGCAGAACCCCAAGAGAATGTGGAAGTCTTGAATGTGGTTACGTCTGTCCAAACTGAAATATCGTTCGCGATAGATGTTAATTGAACATTGGTCTTTGTAACATTATAAGTACTGCCTTTAAATGTTACAGTTGCAGGTTGATCAGGTACACCAGGGATATGTACATGGTGTGTGAATTGTAAGTTGATTTGATATACGCCTGCTTTAGGTGCATAGAAGTTAAATCCTGCTGGGTAAGTTACTTGGATGGTATTTGTAATATCATTGCCGTAACCGTCGTCAGCTGTGATGCCTTGCATAACATTGACATATTGACCTTCGTCAGAGAATCTGTTGACAACGCCTGCAAATTTAGGAGGCATAACACCAACAACGATGTCAGCTTCTACCACAGTTTCGCCACCAAGTGTGGTTTCAGCGATGAATTTAGCTTTATAACCAGCACCAAATACAGAGGAGTCTACTGCAGTGACTGCAGCACTCTTGGTGTATACGCTATTCACTTCGTCCCAAGTGAAATCGATGGTTTGTAATAGGGTTTCGCCTGTTTCATTCCAAATTTCAACTTGATAGTCTAATTTTTCAGTTAAGTTTTGAATCTTGTCTTGTGCATCAAACATATTGACCCATGACGCTTCAACGGTTAATGGAAGATCAAAGGCAGATTGATAATCAACAACGATATTAACGCCAGCGGTTGTGTTATCATCGTCTAACGCTGTAATACCAGCGAAAGTAGGTGCTTGGTGTGTATAAACGATTTCAGCATTTGCTGTTGCAGCATTCGCTAATAATCCAGGTAATGTCTTGATAAAATCAGTGGTCTTAGCATTTAAAGAACCTCTATCGTTTGTACCAAAGCTTACAGTTGTCCAGCCCGCAGGAATGGTAACAAAGTTAGGGTCACCAACGATGATTGTAGACCATTTTTCTTTATCTAATTCAGTTGTAGTATCTACGTCAGCGTTTGTCCAAGCGATGTATTTAACCGGTTCAAGTACATAGCCTTGAGCGTCTGTAGCATCAATTTTCATACGAACGTGTGATACTCTTGTGGTTGCAGGTTTTGGATCGGCTGCATCATACGCTGTTTTTTCTTCAGCAGTTGCTAAACGCCAATCTGGTGCTTCAGGTGTGCCATCATTAAAAATGTAATATGTGAAGATTTGGTCTTCAACCATTTGTAATTTACCGGAAGCATCAAAGTATGTCCAAATTCTTTGAACAACAGATGTTAAGTCAGCTCTACCATTTGCTGTAGAAAGGATGACTGGAGAATCTGTGTCATTGATGATCATCGAAGCGAACGCATTGTATTGCAATGAATTCATTTCGGTTGCACTGATGAAACCGTCTGAGTTTGCATCGTTGAAATCTTTGGCATAACGTACGCCGCCTCTAACGAAGTGGTAACGGTGACCGCCGAATTCTAAATCCCAGAATGAATCACCTAATTTTAACTGAGTACAAGAATTCTCAGCTAGTAAACATGCTTCTTGATCATATGGAAATAGATCAACAAGGTCGCCCTCAGCGGCATTCATGCCAAATGGAGCAATCGCTAGTCCCATGACTAACATTAGAAACATCAATACTTTTTTCATTTTTCCTCCTATGTGAATCTTTGTTTATTCTAGATTCATTTTATGAACAATTGTAAGCGCTGTCAATGCAGATTTTGGGATTTGTCACATTTTCAGGCCATTCTTACGGCTTTTGATTTTTTTTTTCAAATCCCTGAAAATCTACTAATGAACTGTGCCAGGTAAATAGGTATAGAACGTACGTGATGTAGACACATTATCCACTGTGATTGTCACGGTGTAGCTCACGGTCATTGCACGATCCGGCATTTGAATGACTCGACCTGTATGATCTACATACTCAGGGAAATCAGAGACAAATTCGATGTTGGCGTTGCCACGTAAGTGTTCTACTTTATATTCATACTCTGCCAATTCTTCAAACAATGGCACCAATCCACCACGAATCATCGATTGTGGACAAATTTTGCCCGAGAAGTCTTGGTGATACGCGAGTTGTGTGAGTGGTAAATTGTATTGTTTCATCAATTGTGCGGATAATTTGGCAGTTCTTTGCCATACACGATAGTTATCGCCATCTTGTGCAACTGAAGTTTCAATACCAATACCGTTGCGGTTTCCGCCACCAAAATAAATGCCGTTTTTGGTCGGTAGTGTTGACCCGTCGCCTGCGTGATAGGCAATTTCATCGAGTGGGATATGTTGATACAAGGCTTTATCATCCATCGTAAAATGCCATGAGGTATTGAGTACAGTTCCCGCTTGTGCTGCATTCCATAAATAATTCGCGTGTGACAATGCACCCGCACCTGGCGCGGTGTTGGCTGTTTCATGAACGACGATCCAATAGACATAATCTGAGTTGTAAACAGGCACACCATCCGGATGGGCAGGTTTTTTAACCCCTGGACGAATGCCTGATGATATTGGTAATAATTTAGAGGTATTTATGGACAATCCATCGAAAAGGTATCTAGAGACAGATTCATATTTATAATCTACATAGTTGAACCCTGTACCATAGACCAACCATTCATGTGGGGTGCTATAAGATACCATGGACAAGGTTAATAAATCCATGAGATCGCCATCATTTAAAGCACTATATACTTGAAGCGTATATTCTTGATAGACATTCATATCTTCTTGAAGTTCAACACGAATGACCACTTTACCTGGTTGTAAAGTTGTCACCAAACCTGTTTGATCCACGGTTGCTTTTTCAATATCTGATGAAGACCATAACATCGGTTTATCCGAATAGTCGTATGGAAACGGTGTGGCGTTTAGTTTGAAGGTTTCTCCAACCAATAAATCGTTTTTCGGTGTGTCTGTTGAAATTTCAATCCCTGGGTGGGTTGTGATGATGAAGGTAACTGTACCTTTAACATTAAAATCCACAGTGGATCTCAATGTGATGGTCACTTCACCACTCTTCACTGCGTTGACATTCCCATTTTGAACGGTTGCTACATTTGGATTAGAGGTGATCCACCCCAATCGATTGGTAGGCATATCTAGTGGTAGTAATTCAAAACTGATTTTGTATTGTTCACCAATCATCATTTCATCAATTGGGTTGGTGATGACAATTTGAACAGGGATGAGCGGGTTATAATTGGCTTCTTGAACCACCGCGTTCGCTTGGCTATAGAAACCCCTCAATTGTTGTTCTGAAATATTGGAGAATTGACTTAATACTGGGGTTTCACTGCCCCAATAATTCAATGTGAAATCGACATTGGATTGTTCGGATTGATATGCGTTCATCGTTGAATTGGATACTTTATTGAATCTAAAGAAAGCTTTTAAGGTGTTCGCGTTGGTATTGTAGACATTCGCGTGCACCGCTTCTGTCGTGTCTGAAATGGTATTCCAAATCATTTCGATGGATGCGTTAGAAATCAATTCGTTTTCCGATTCAACACGAACACCGTAGTTGACTTGTGTCATGGTATTTTGTTTGATTAATAACAACCCACCACGGAAATGGACGATATTGATGGCGTCAAAATCAAAATTGTTGAAGGTGTTATTAGAAATTTCAACGGTCCCGACATTGTCCAAAACGATGGCTGATGATGACAATTGTGTAAATGTATTTTGTTGAATTTTCAAATTTTTCACTGGGACATCATTTTCGATGACCGCTTCACCGGTGAAATTGAATCCTTTAACGGTGACGTCGTCAGCCGAAATGTGGATGGATTTTGATAAAGCTGTTGATGAACCCATCAAGGTAACTGGGGTTTCAATGTTTAATGCTTCATCATAAGTCCCATCTAAAACGTAGATGGTTGCGCCAGGGGTTGCTGCGTCTAGCGCCTCTTGAATTGTCTTGAAATAGTCCACATTCAATTGATAGTTGCGTTCTTCATGGGTGATTTCAGTAGCTGTTGACACATTATTGACAACGATATTGTGAATGACATTAACCACCAATGTGGCCTTAACTGTGTTATCAAATCGAGATGTCACAGTAATGGTGACTTGTCCAACCTTATGACCAACCAATGCATTTTCCGCATTGAAGGAGGCGATGGACTCATCGCTAGAGCTGAAAACCATATCTGGGTGACCCAGCAATGGTAATATGTTCACTTGAATGGTTTGTGATCGGTTCACATTGAGTTCATCTGAACCATTGAGTGTAATCGATTCAGGCATAACGTAGACCATCACCGTGATTTCTTCATAGATGTCTGGATTGCTGATGGAAGCGATGCGAATGGTGGTTGTACCAGCCGCTTTTGCTTTGACTAATCCAACTGAATTCACGGTGGCTATACTGGTATCAGATGAGGTGATTTGAACATCTTCTGACGCTTCAAAATCAATGGTGATTTCATCATCCACCAATAGAGCCAAATCATACGCATCGACTGAAATATTGATGTATTTTGAAACAATGATTTCAACGGTTTTGTTCACCAAAGGGTTGTTAACACTTTGGATCGTTAATGTTGCAGATCCGATGGCAACCCCGGTGATGACACCGGTTGCGTTCACTGTGAATATGTTGGTATCACTGGATGTGTACGTGAGGTCATCGTTCGCTTCTATGGATATCGGTAACGTATTTCCGACCATGACTTCAAAACTGGTCGCAGTCAAATCGATTTGTACGGATTTGTAGACAGTGACCGTAATATCTTTTGTAATCGAAGCGTCTGAACCTAACTTCACTGTGATCACAGTCGTCCCTGCTTTTAAGGCAGTGATCAATCGTGTATCACTGATGCTGATGATGGTTGAGTCAAAGCCTTCAACCAAGTGACCTGATTTGTCATTGGTATCCACTTCTAATTGAAATGTCTCGCCTTCGGTTAATACCACGGCGGTTTGATTGACATCCAAGGTGTAGGATTGATCTACACAGGCTGTCAACACAAATAGGCTTGCCAACATGAGGATGGCCATCCATTTAAATTTCATTTGTGTTCCTCCCATTGTTTGATGAATAGACGATATATCTCGTCTCGATAGCCAAAGATGTGATTGTTTTCACGCTTTGGATGAACCGCATTGGTTAGTAAAACAAAACCTTCTTGACGTTTTAAGTTGATCATCAAGTTACATCCAGTAAATCCTGTATGGATGATGAGTTCGTCTTTAAAAGGATATAAAACATGTGATTTACTGGGTTTCTCAAATCCCAACGCTCTGGCTTTAGGGTTATCGGATAAATCGGTAGCTTCCACTTGAATTTGATTGAGCTGTTCAATCGTTTTTGGTGATAATACATGCGTTTGATTAAACATCGCTAAAATGAATTTTGCGATATCACTTGCGGTTGAGAATAACCCGGCATGACCGGCTAGACCTTGCATGGCGAATGATTTTTCATCGTGTACTTGGCCTTGAAGATACCCTTGAAACACAGTATCTTCACGAAGTTCGGTTGGTGCACAACGGATTGGGTATGGTCGATAACTCGAATCCATCATATGTAGTGGTTCGAAGATTTCTAATCTCGCCACAACATCCAATGGTTTTTGATGAATTGTTTCAATGATTTTGCCCAGTAGTATGAATCCAACATCAGAATAGACCACATGAGACCCTTTGGCATATATTTTTTCTGAGTGAAATACTTTTTCCAAGACTTCATCGGGGTTTCTTAAGGTGTTGGCACGTCGGATGTCCGCTGGTAACCCAGACGTATGGGTGAGTAAATCGTAAATGGTGATGTCACCATAAGCAACGTTTTCTAAAATCGATTGGACGGGTGTGTTCAAAGACAAACGACCCGTTTCAATCAACTTAAAAATCAATGTGTTGGTGGATATGACTTTGGTTAACGAAGCCACATCGTATATTTCATGACCTTGATTCAATACTTTATTTGGATACAAGGCTTTATACCCAACATAATCACACTGGATTTGACCGTTTCGTATCACACAAAACTGTCCACCAGGAAAATGTTGTTTGTTGACCCCTGTCTCCAAAATGTTTTTAATGGTTTCTATCATGGTTTTTTCTTGATGGCGAAGAAAATAACGACACCAATCGCGAGTGTACCTATCACAGAAGCCCCTATCAACACCATTTGATCTTCCGAGAACGGTTCAGATTGAGCGACACATTTACCATCAATCAACGTTTCATCGCTATCACAAATAGGATCTTCTGGTTCTGGGTCAACTGGATCGACCGGTGCTTTATACCAATGGGTTTGAACATCGGTAGTCCAATAATAATTGTCCATGCGTTCCAATGCTTGAACGACTTCGGGGTCTGTACTATTTAAGGTTTTAAAAGAGAACAATGCGTGACCTTTAACACTTGGGTATTGTGAAGCATACCTGAGTTGTTCTAAAAATTCATTTTCATTGGTCCAGTTGTTAGAGGTTTCAGCGTAACGGTAGAATCCATGTCCGATGATGAGATCAACACCGGCATTTTCAGTGATTTCTGCCCACCAATCGACCAAGTCAGCATACGGTGCAGCACTGTGGTCAAATTGCCAGTAAAGCTGTGGCATGATGTAGTGCACCCAACCTTCTTCTACCCATTTTTTAGAGTCTGCGAATTGTGCTGAATAGCTTTGTAATGCGCCAGAAGAGGTATTTGAACCATCCCCACCGCTTTTCCAAATGCCAAATGGGGATATCCCAAATTTCATATTTTTCTGCTTAGCGATATTTTCAGCTTCAACGGTATCAAATACCATTTCTACCATTTGGTCGACATTATTTCTACGCCAATCGGCTAGGCTCAATCCATTTGGATTATTCGATAGGAATGTCTCCGCATCTTGCGCATTGTTCATACCTGAATAACTATAGAAATAATCATCAAAATGGATGCCGTCGATGGCGTATTTGGTGACGAGTTCATTCACCACTTGATTTAAGTAATTTCTAACCGCTGGTTCGCCTGGGTTTAAGATGAGTTTACCTTGGCTATCAGCGATGACAAGGTTTGGATTTTTTCTCGCAAAATTATCTTCGTGTAATGCGTTCAATTGGGTCATTTTGTCATCGGTACCTGTGGATACACGATAAGGATTGAGCCATGCATGGATTTCAATCCCGCGTTTATGACCTTCTTCAACCATGAACGCTAGGACATCAAATCCAGGGTCAAAGCCTTCAGTACCGTTGATGTAACGAGACATCGGTGCGAACTCTGAATAATAGAACGCATCATTCATCGGTCTTACTTGGAAGAAAATGGTATTCATATGAACCGCTTTGACACGTTCAATGATGGCAATCAATTGGGCTTTATAAGCCGCTTCCGTCGTCATCATCGGAACGTCGATGTTAGAGACAGTTGCGACCCAAACAGCGCGCACTTCTTTGTCTTTTTCAGACCAAGTTGTTGGTAACTCAATCGGTGTATTGGTTTGATAATAATTGACCGGTTCGCCATCACGAATGACGTATAAGTTGTCTTCTACCGGTGGTAGTTGCATCCTAAAGCGCTCGGTTAAAGTTTCAGATACATTGAGTGCTTCGTCGATGGCGTAATATTCTAAGGTGTATAAGTTGTTTAAGTAAAACTCAAATGGGTCAACATAGACTTGCCATGAAGTCCAATTTGATCCATCGTGTAAGCGGTAATAAATGGTAGAATCGTCTTCTACAGATAAAGCGGCTGTCACTTCTGTGATGTAGTATAAACCTTCTTTGGTCCCTGTGATTTCTATCGCAGGGTCATTAGGTAAGGTTTGATCAATCACAATGGTCTTATAAGTGGCTGTTTTACAACCATCGTTGTTTCGATAACCAATGACATAATCGCCTTCTTCATCGAAAGTTACTGGTGCACTATAATCGGTCCATGTGCCACCATTGATGTTGTATTGAAGGTTGGTTACCCCATTTAAATTCATTACAGCACTTTGGTAGAAATCATTGCTGCCAGTACCTGCAAATAAGGCAGTTGGTAGGGCATAACATGGCACGACCACTTTGAGAGATAAGGTTTGAACCGGTGATTCTGCTCCTTCACTGCTGATCGTTTTGGTTTGAATGAAATAGTTGCCTGGGTTGGTTAATACCAAAGGTTCAGTATAAAGTACCCAAGGTCCGACACTGCCAAAGTTGATCGCGACCCACACTGGGTTACTACTATTTGCGTTGATCGATACCGATACGCCTGGTAAATAATCATTACCTGATTTGTCACCTGTTGGGGTAATTACAGGAACATCGGTATTGATTTTATTGATGATGAGGGTGTGTCCTTGAATGAGTGATTCTTCATTAGAAGCGTTGACCGCTTTAACGTGAATGGCATAGGTGCCTTGTGTCGTAAAGGTCACAGGGGTGGTATACAATGTCCATGTACCATAATCCAAACGATAATAAATTGTGTCCGGTGATGTGATGCTCATCGTGACATTGGTTCGGTATTCATCCCCTTGTTTGGTGCCTGTAAACATCACCACAGGGGAAGCAACATTGGATTCTGCGAGTGTCCCAAATGGCATGGTCGTCCATAGATTATTCACGACATTGGTCACGTTGGTTGTATTCAAATAGGCTGCGCTATAGAAGGCAGACCCGATGATTTCTGGGTATTGCGCATTGTGTAACAACTGGTTTTGAATTTCTGTACTACCCCAGTTTTGAGCAGCGGATATCGAGTGTCCAATGACGAGGTCTACGCCTGTACCACGCACTTGTTCGACCCACCAGTCCACCACGTTCGCGTATGGTGCGGCTGCGGTGGTGAATTGCCAGTATACTTGAGGGTTGATATAGTGTACCCAACCTTCTTTCACCCAACGTCTAGAATCTGCGAATTGAGCATAATAGGATTGCATCCCATTGGTATCCGATCCTTCGCCACCATTTTTCCAAATACCAAATGGTGAAATACCGAATCGAATGTTTTTACCATTGGCTAAATTATGGGCTTCAACGGCGTCAAAAGTCATTCTTACTGCGTCATTGACATTTTCACGACGCCAATCCTCTAGGGATAAATTATTCGGATTATTGGCAGCATAAGTGGTTGAATCGGCTGAGGTTGGTGTGCCTGAATAAGGATAAAAATAGTCGTCATAATGAATACCATCAATATCATACAAGTCCATGATTTCATCGACGATATTGACGATGTAATCTTTGACCTGTGGTTCACCCGGATTTAGTATATATGGGAAATTACCGTTCGAATCGGCATTCCCAGCGATGACCAACTGTGGGTTGATTCTCGCGAAATTCTTGGTGCTTAGCGCATTTAATGCGGTGGTTTTGGATGATGAGGTGGTCACGACACGATAAGGATTCATCCATGCGTGAAACTCGATCCCTTGTTGATGGGCATAATCAATCATAAATGCCATGACATCCCAGCCTGGATCGATGTTTTCAGTCCCTGACATGTACTTTGAAAATGGTGCATACATGGAATCGTACCACGCATCGTTCATCGGACGCGTTTGGAAGAAAATCGCGTTCATGTTTTTGGATTTCACTCGGTCAACAAGTGCGCGATATTCGGTTTCAAACGCAGTACGATTAATGGCTGTACCGATGTTTAAATTCCATGCTGTAGCGACCCAAACTGCTCTGAGTTCGTAGTCTTTTTCCTCATACTCATTAAGGGGTACAGCAGCGGTCGTTTGAAAAATCGATGGGGTTTCTTTTTTAGGTTGTTGTTGACCATATAGGAACGTTCCGAGCAGGAACAAGCAAATGCCGATAATGGTTGTTTTTAATAGCTTCATTCAGCCACCTCTTTCAATGTTTGTTGTAAGGAGACCATCCCTTGACGGCTCTTGTCTTGATTTAAAAATGTTTTATAGGTGAAAAATACATGACCTTTGACGGTTTTGTATGGGTTTGCGTATTTCAACTGATTCGATACTTCTTCTGGATTTTCATATTCACCTTCATTACCAAGGCGATATGCCCCGTGACCAAGGTATAAATCAACGTTGGTATGTTGACAGGTTTTGACCCAAAAACGAACCAAATCTGCATAAGGTGCTAGTGGGTGTCCAAACTCCCAGTAGAGTTGTGGAACGATGTAATCGATGTAACCTGATTTAACCCATAAATAGGCATCAGCGTATTGATTGTCATACGATTGGGTTGCTTTAGGGCTTACATGTGCACCGTGTTCTGATTCAACACTATTTCGCCATATACCAAATGGAGAAACCCCAAATCGGACACTTGGTTTTACCGCCTTAATCGCGTGATATACACCTTGGATGGCGAGTGTGACTTGATGTCTTCTAAAGTCATCTAGTGATTGGTTTTTATCGGGTCTTTCTTCATAATCTTTTAAATCATTTTCGATGTCATCTAGCCCTTGATAAGGGTAGAAATAATCGTCAAAATGAATACCAACAACTTCATAATTTTCGATGATTTCAACCATCGAATCGATGATGTGCTGTCGAACTTCCGCTTTGGCTGGGTTTAAGATGATTTGACCCTCTTTGTTTAAGATGATTAAATCCGGTCTTTGAACCGCTAGGTTATTGGAATCACACGTTTTTAAGTAATCATCTTTCTTAATTAACCCATTCAGTGAAACACGGTATGGATTACACCAAGCATGGACTTCAATGTCTCGCTTTTTCGCTTCGTCGATGACAAACTTCAAGACGTCAAATGGGGGTTGTTTACCTTCTTGACCAGTTAAATATCGACTGATGGGATTTAACTGTGAAGTATAAAAAGCGTCATTTGTTGTTCTCACTTGATAAAAGATGGCATTCAAGTGGAAGTTTTTCGCTGTATCCAACATGGTGATGATCTTTTGTTGATAGTCATACACATCGGTCAACACAGGAAAATCGATGTTCGCAACATTCGATACCCACATCGCACGAAATGGTTTTTTCAATTGGATTTGATTGGATACTTCTACCACCTGGGTTGTCCCATAGTAAACGATGGGTTGAGATGGGTTTTTATATAAATGTAATTTCATGTGTTCTCCTACTTAATGACTGGACTAATGTCGCCTAGAACGACCAATTTGGTCGCACCGGTTGCGGATAATATGTGATTGAAGTGTCGATTTAACGTCTCATTGCCGAGTATCACAAAAGCGACAGCTTCTTTACATTTAGAATCCATGCCGTGGTCTTCTAATGTAGATACTTTGATGGGGTATATACCCTTTCGAATGTTTTCGATGATGAATGGGTTATATGCACCACCACCTGAGAAAACAATTTCATCAATGGGTTGTGTTTTAAGCATCTTTCGATAGCTTTCAATAATACTATTTACCGTAAACATCGATAAGGTGTGCACGATATCGTTGGGATGTTCGTCTTTATACGTTTGAATCAAATGCGCCGTATAATCATCGCCGAATAATTCTCTACCAGTGGATTTTGGAAAATCCTGTTTGAGATATGGGTGAGCCATGAGTGTTTCATACAAGGGTTCTATCAATTTCCCTAAAGAAGCATGATAGCCATTTCGATCGTAGGGTTCATTGAACAGTTTTTTCATTGCGTAATCAATCATCATGTTCGCTGGGCCCGTATCAAACGCGATGACTTGGTTGATATCTTGACCTTTAGGCATCAAGGTTAAATTCGATATCCCGCCGAGGTTATGCATCGCGATGGTCTTATCTTTTTGACTGAACAGGACATATTCAGCATAAGGCACCAACGGCGCACCTTGGCCACCTACGGCCATATCTGCAACTCTAAAGTTGGATACGGTAGTGATGCCTGTCAGTTGAGCGATGATTGAACCAAAGCCAAGTTGTAAGGTGCTTTTAACATGGTCCTTGGATGTGGTCGGTATATGGTATATGGTTTGGCCGTGTGAGGCGATAAAATCGATATTGGATGGTTGTAAGTTTTGGGTTTTTAAGAACTGATTGATGGCGTCAGAAAAGGCATATCCTAATTCAAAATTGAGACTGGTGATGTCTCTAACGTTTGTTTTAAGTTGAATCGTATCTTGAATTTTTTCAACCAATCCTGGTTCTAATTCATAGGATTGATGGGCAATGACTCTAACGGATGTGTCCATAAAAGACCCATCTATTTCACATAAGACCACATCGATGCCATCCAGTGAGGTCCCACTCATTAAGCCAATTGACAATTTCATGGTTGTTTCTCCATCTTCGCTATTCATTATAGTGGTTTTACTTTGTAATTGAAACGCTTTCATTGTCTTTTGGTTGTTTTTTTCAAAATGGAAAAAAATCCCTTAGACGAGAAAAAAAGTATGCATCACGCATACTCTTTTATTATCGTTTAAATTGTTTGAATGTTTGATAGGTGGTTTCGAGCATTTTAACGGAACGGTCAATGTCTGTATATGCACAATGCGAGAACAATGCGTCCACAACAGCGAGCTGTGAAATACGCGATGTCATCGCTGCACTTCTAAACTCCCCTTCCAATGAAGAGGTATAAATGACGATGTCACCTAAGTCCGCTAAAATGGATGATCCTAACTTCGTAATCACAATGATTTTCGCTTTATTTTCTTTCGCTAACAAAGCGGATGAAATGATTTCTTTGGTTTTACCTGAGTTACTGATGAATATGATGACGTCTTTTTGATTGATGAAGGATGCGTCTACCAATTGGTCATGTGATTCGCCTTGAGCGATACAAAACTTATTGATACGTCTGAGTTTCATTTCTAAATCTTTACAAACGATATAAGAAGATCCTTTACCAAAAATGAGGATTTTTCTCGCACTCATAATGATTTCAGCGGCTTTTTCATAGGTATCTTCATTGTATAGTTTTAAGGTATCTTCTAAGACACGAATATCATTTTCAATCGCGACTTTACCGGTATTGAATTTCTTGGTCAAAATGACGTCTGAATATTCGGTATGTTCAGGAATTTCAACTTTCGCGTTGGCTAAAATAAAGTCGATTTTAAAATCCTTGAATCCACGATATCCAAGTTTTTTGCACATTCTAACGACAGAGGCTGGTGAGGTATAGGCTGCTTCTGCAATCTTTTCAATCCCGAAATCTTTTAAGTCTTCTTTATGTTCAATAAGATAATCCAATACAACCTTTTCGGCCATACTGAGTTCTTCTTTGTTTTTTAGCATATTTAACATGATGCTCATAAAAATAAAACCCCCATTCTCTACTTCTATCGATGAATCACCATAGTAATTATAACATAGAAGTATCTAAATGTAAGGGCTTTACATCATTTTTAATGATGGGGTTTTGTTAATTCAAAATCATTCTTGATAGGCTATGGTTTAAATGACCTTACTTGGATTTAGAATGCCTTTAGGGTCAAAAACCTGTTTAATGCCTTTCATGAGTTGGATTTGTGTATCTCCCAATAAGTCAATCATATAAGCCTTTTTAGCATATCCTATGCCGTGCTCACCTGAGACCACACCACCCATTTCAAAGGCTTTATCATACATGAGTTTAAATCCTTTATGAACAATGGATTCCCAATCGGATTGAGACATCCCGTCTTTACAAAAATAGATGTGCAGGTTTCCATCCCCAATGTGTCCAAAATAGGGGATTCGAATATGGAGTTGTTCAGATACTTCTCTCGCATAAGCCAAGTATGCACTGACGGCAGATCGTGGTAAACAAACATCGATTTCATCAATCTCATCGGTCGATGATTTGATGGCTTCAAGGAATCCACCACGAACGGTCCATACGGATTTAGCACGCTCAGCCGTGTCAACTAAGAACACATCAATCGCACCCAATTCCAAGCACATGTTAGAAGCAATCTTAATGTCATTTTCAACCGATGCATCGGTATTACCATCATAGGATAACAATAAATATGCTTCGAAGTTGTTGTGTGGAATCTTCTTGCCTAAGAAAGTTTCAGAGTACTGTAACGATTGTTTTTCTAGGAATTCTACTGCAGTTGGTGTGACATGGTTCTTAATCAGTACAGGTGCAGCTTTAATGGCTTCTTCACGGTTATGGAATGGCACCAATAGTGAAACGGTTTTCTTTGGTTTAGAGATCAGTTTTAAGGTAGCGGAAACGATGATGCCTAGGGTACCTTCAGAACCAATGATGAGGTCTTTTAGACCGTAACCGGTAGAGTTTTTAACGACTTTCCCCCCGGTTTGGATGATTTCACCATTGGGTAAAACCACTTCTAATCCCCTCACCCAGTCTCTCGTAACACCATATTTGATGGCACGCATACCACCTGCATTGGTGGAAATATTACCACCGATGGTCGCGGTTTTTTCGCCTGGGTCAGGTGCGTAAAATAAGTTTTCTTTTTCTACGGCTTCATAAATATCTAGCAACAGTACCCCTGGTTCAACGGTTAAAGTCAAATTGACATTGTCTAATTCAATGATGTGATTCATTTTAGAGGTATTCAATAAAATACCACCATGAACTGGTACACAGGATCCAACCAACCCTGTACCAGCACCACGAACGGTGACTGGCAAATTGTTTTCATAGGCATAAGCCATGATTTTTGAAACTTGATATTTGTCGGATACATAGACATGGGCTTCTGGTTTGCCAGAAACATTTTTTAATTCATCGTGCGTAAATTCATGGTCAATGTCTCCACCCACGGTGATGTGTTCAGCGCCGACGATATTGGTTAAAACTTCGATGTCGTGACGATCTAATTGCTTAAACATGTTTGATAACCCCCATTTGTTCTAATAGTTCATTGAGTTTTGGTACAACCTGATATAAATCCCCACAGATGGCATAATGTGAATGGTCAAATAGCTTGCAGCGTGGGTCTTGATTGATGGTGATGATAGTTTCAGATTCTTTCATCCCTTCGATGAAATGAACCGATCCACTGATGCCGATGTTGATGAGTAATTTGGGTTTTACAGTTCGACCCGATAGACCAATTTGGTGTCTCGCGTCAAACCACCCGTTTTCAATCAATGGTCTTGTACAAGCCAAATCTGCACCTAGTAAGGCTCTCAACGGTTCGATGAGTTCCAAATCTTTTTGTTTCTTAATCCCTCTACCAAGCGCGATGATAATTTCCGATTCAGAAATATCTTTGGCTTGTGGTTTATGGACGGTTTCTACCAACGTGATTTTGGATGATTTTGGAATGTCTAAAACCGATTCATAATGAACTTGTCCAAACGGTTCTACGATGGCTGGACGATTAAACATTTTGTATCGGATGGTGGCGAGTTGTGGGCGGTTATTCGGTGTATTGATTTTCGCCATGATATTTCCACCAAAAGCAGGTCTGATTTGTAAAAGATCGCCTTCTTCAGTGATATCTAGCATCGTACAATCCGCGGTTAACCCCGTTCTTAAACGCGCCGCTACTCTTGGAGCGAAACTTCTACCCAATGGGGTTGAACCGAATAGAATCACGTTGTTTTGATATTTTTTATAGAACGTTTCAACCACATGGGTGTAACGTTCGACATTGAATTCGCCATATAAAGCATCTTCATAGACAAAAACATCGTCTACACCATAGCTTAAACACGCATCTACCATGGATTTGGTATCACTACCGATGACGATAGCATATACTTTTTCTTGTGTTTTTGATGCGATTTCTTTGGCTTTTCCTAAAAGTTCAAAACCTACCGGGTGACACACATTGTGGTGTTGTTCCATGAATACAGCGATGCCTTTATATAACGATTTATCGATTTTCGGTCTCGAATCGTCAATGAATTCACAAACCCCTTTCGGGCCCTTTTTCACACAAAGCTTACAGACGCGGCAGCTCGCATTGATGGATAAGTATTCGTCGACATATTCGAACGCATTGAATGGACAAATTTGTTTGAGTTGATCAGCCACCGCTTTCGTGACTTTGGAATTATCTACTTTGATATAGCCCATGGTAACCTCCTATAAGAAACGCTTATCTTTTAGTATCTCTACTAATTGATTAGATAGCGTTTGTGGGTCACCTTCAAAGCGGGTAGAATGCATCGATTTATCTGGTGAAAAAATCTCATCTACCTGGGTTGGTGAACCGTTTAAACCATAATGATTTTCATTTTGGTCTTCTAAATCTTTAAATGTAACGTAATTTATCTTGTAGTTATCGAATAAAAGCGATCTTCTAAAGGATGGCAATCTTGGCGTATTTGCATCTTTTTCTACGGTTAATAGACATGGTAATTCAACTTTTACGACTTCTTCATATTGGTCATAGGCACTCTTAACAATGACATATTCAGGGGTTACTTCAATGAGTTCTTTGACATAAGGCACATGTGGTATACCTAAGAACTCTGCTATCTCAGGTCCCACTTGAGCTGTATCACCATCGGTGGTTTGTTTGCCACAAATGACGATATCGTATTCATGAATGTGTTTAACCAATTGGCTGATGGTATATGAGGTTGCGAGCACATCCGCTCCTGCAAATTTTCTATCGGTCAATAGTGTGGCTTCATCTGCCCCCATGTACAATGCTTCTTTCAACACTTGAGTGGCTGATTGTGGCCCCATACTGATGGCGTGAACCAATGTATTGGGTACACGTGATTTGATTTGAAATGCAGTTTCTAATCCAAATAGGTCAAACGGATTCATTTTAACGTTTTGTGAATCCCTAATCAGTACACCTGTGATGGGGTCTACTTGGACATTGGATGAGGCAGGTACTTGTTTGATACAGGTAATAATTTTCATAGTGGTCTCCTAAACGGCTTTTGTAAAGAAACCAATCCAAGGGTTAGTTGGATTGGTTAGCGTTGTGTTGTGCTTGGGTATAGTCTCGAATGAAATCTAAGAAGTTGAGCATATCATTCGAATATACGGTATACGATAATTGTTGTGAATAAGACGATTGCTTGTAGGTTTCATGGTCACCAAACGCCCGTACTTGTATGGTATAAGTCCCCATTGGTAAGTTCAAATTCACAGATGTGGATGTCGTATCTATCTTGGTCGTGCCATTGATCCATACTTCATAACGAGTAGCGTGTTCAATGGTATTAAATGACAATTGACCGTTTTCATCGATGAATAATTGATTAGGTGTACTTAAAACCGTTCTAGTGTCTGGATATGGAATCGGTGGTAAACCCACAGGTAAGTTACCTTTAATGAAGAATACCCCATTGGCATTCGATCTTAAATGACCATCCGACGGTGTATTGACAATGTCATAATCATCGCCATTGAGAATGGCCATGGTGGTTGAGCCACCACCATCCAGATTGATCGCGTGGTCGGCTTCGAAATACGCCATGATTTCGGCCATTTCATATGCAGTTACGCCGTCCATCCCAAGTGGCATGTTTCTACCATCGACTGTAACAAAGAATACCGTACCATCATTTTTAATGCCTACAGCGGTTCTAGGTGCTCGAAATTGATAAGACGCTCCCTGTGTAAATTCAGTCACAGGCAACCCATCTTTCACCAATATTTCCCATCCGCCTACGGCGTCTCTGACACCTTCAAATGCGCCAGATAGACGTTGTTGAATGACAATGGTATCGTTTGGTTCGATGAATCCTTCTGAAAATACTTTGGAACCCATCAAAACAAATTGGTGTTCTTGAACCGAAACGGTATCATTGGTTTCACTTGAGTATTGGCCTCTCGCAAAATACCTTGAACCTGAACCATCGGATTTAATATCACTCGCTTCTATCATCATCTTGGATGACCCTGAAGGAATTTCATTTGCGTATTCAGGGAAAATGACAGTCACTTCATTGGTGTTCGCTGGTTCACGATTGAATCCATCGACTTTAACCGGATTCAACTTAAGTGAACCATCTTGGTCAAATACCATCACTTCATAACCGCTAAAGGTTGGTTTACCAAACACCACATCGCCATTGGCTTTGAATCCAACCAATGTTCTTGCCCAAGTGGTCCCTTGGAAAATGACTTCATAATTTCTAACATAAGGTGACACAGGAATGCCATTGCTCATGTTGTAGAAATCACCATTGACACCTGCGATGACTTTGACATCAGGAAATTTTTGATGGATGTTATAAATTTGTTGAGGCACTGTTGACATACCAAATCCAAAATCTTGATAATTATCCCCAACCACCACTTGAATGTGGGGGTTATTTTTAAGGTTGATTCCTGCATAATTAATGACTTGTTCGGAAATCGTACCATTGAAGTCGATTTCAGCAGCAATCTTAATGTGTCTAACCCCTTCAACATACTGGGTATCTCTAGACTTTTGATAAATTCTTAAAGCGGCTTCAACACGGAAAGGTTGAATCCATGTGAGGGTCAATAACGTAACAAATAACAACAATAAGGTTTTCTTGATCCATTGGTTACGATACATAGGTTGGTACCTCCACCGTTGTTTGATTATAATCATAGTAGTTTAAGATCAATTTATATACCAAATCACCAACGATGATGTCGAGTTTGATTTGTGTAATGAATGTGTCTACAGCCAACTCAAAATTAGCGTAAGTAGCTTCATCATCATAGGTTTGTACGAATGCTTCAATCGATGGATAAGTACCATAGTTGAGTAAGTATCTGGAATCCAGCAAAGTGAAATCTGATTCTTTGAGGGTATCAAAGAACTGTATAGGTGTGTTTGTATTGAATTCTATGGTTTCTCTTTGATAACCGGATGTGGTTGGATAGTATCTGTATAGACTTGATCCAACAGTTTCAAAATATTCCATATGATTGCCTGCTTGAACCGATGATTTGGATCCATCAAACTTTAATATCGATGTAGATGTCTCTTCACCCAATGTAACGACCCATTCCACCGAAACGTTGGCTAATTGTGCCGTATTATATAATTTATTTTCAAAATCTGTGCGATTGATCACGCATTTGCCATCAATGAGTGATTCATTGTCATTACAGATGGGTCCAGTATTTTGGTTACAGCCATATAAGGCTAAACCACCCAACACCCATAAACATATGAGGATATACTTTTTCATATTTTTCTCCCTTGGTATAGCATTTTACGGCTTCATTGTATCAAAGGGCTTACGAAAAAGTTATTCACAAACCGAAACAAGACTTATTTATTATAAATAACCAAAAATAAAAGCACGATGCACGTGCTTATATATAAATCCAATAAATACGCATTTCAACACCATCATAGGCGTCCATGGTGAATCTTTCGAAGATGCCACCACAGGCTTCAATGGTCTTTCTAGAGCCCAAATTGTGAATGCTACAAGATATCATAGCGGCGTCTTGTCCTAACGATTTGATTTGTTCTAAAGCCAAAGCTAGTGATAATTTCGCGTAACCCAATTTACGATATTTAGGTCGAACGGACGCGCCGGCATGACCATAGGTTTGTCTAAGTTCATCATCTAAGAAATGACGAATGTTGAGCATCGCGTACAGTTCTTGATTGTTATCCACAAGCAAATACTCTGAGGTTGGAATGGTATCCTCAGGGGTATTTGCTTGTTTTTTAACTTCTAGGTGTTTCAACCAATCGGTATAGTGGTCAAAACGACCCAAGCCACCTGTGCCATTCAGTGTGTCTTGATTGGCTAGCATCTCTTGTTTGTAATCCATTACAATGGTTTCATGTGAGCTGTTTGGTTCGACCAAATGGTACCTGAAATAATCAAAATTCACATAACCTGAAGCAGTTCCAATCTTGTTACCCACTTGGACATAAGGTTTGATCTTTTTTTGAAGTGAAGTCTTTGTTTCGAGTTTAGAAAAGTCGGTATCTCTGGTTTGAAAAACCCAATAGAGATAGGAATTATTTTCCCAAAAAGTTGCGGTAATATCAAAATAACTTTGAAACGCGAGAATTTTGGAAGATGGCTCCAATAAGCCTTTTAGTGCTGGGCTTAAAAGCCAAGTATGACAATACATTTTCGCGTTACGGTATGATGGAAAACGTCTATTAAAGAAGAGTCGAGCTAATCGAAATGAGGTTTCTAATAAAGGGTGTGTCAATACCGCATCTGAAGGGATATGAATCGATAAAACCGGTTCATTTTCCTGATTTGTCATCTCGTATTCGAGCTCCCCAATTCGAAAGATGTTCATCGCGGTTTGACGATAAGCCCACCAATCTCTTTCAAAAGCATAAACGCCGGATTGTTTATGATACTCTCGAATGAATCTGGGTAATGCTTTATAGGTTTCAATGAATACTTCATCAGATATTTTGAGCATTTGATAAGTTGGATAATTGTCTAAAGCCGCTCTTAAAAATAGATAAAGTATCCTCATCCCGTCAGGGTTTGGATACAGCTCGCGTAGTTTCTTTTGTGTGTCAGTAGCCGTAGCCATATCTCTTAATCCTTGAATCCAAACATCGTCATCTTTGTGATCATTTTGATGTATTTGTAGGATGTATTCGACGACCAAATCTGGTAATTCTAATTGTTCTAAAAAGGTTGTTAAGTCCATACCATCACCCCATTATCTTTATTGTAACAAGGAACGATGGATAAGTCACTCTAAACAGTGAACTCGAAAAATTTGTCCAAAAAAGTAAAATAGAGGCCATTTTAATCCTGCATTTTTTCAAAATCATGCCCGCCTGTTTATTTTCATTCTTTCCATGATATCATGGACATGTATCTCACTGAATCCCTATGGAGGTTCTATATGCTTAACAACTTATATATCGTCTTAAAAGACCAAATTGTGTTTGGTGACTTAATCATCCAAGATGGCAAAATCGTCAATATCCATGTCAAACCAGAACCCAACAACGCTGTTAAACGCTATGTGGTGCCCGGTTTTATTGATTTACATATCCATGGTGCAAGCAATGTGGACGCGATGGATGCGAGTACATATGCCATTGAACAATTGGCGCTTGCCTTGGTCAAAGAGGGCACCACTGCCTTTCTCGCAACCACCATGACACAAACACCACTCAACATTGAAAATGCATTGACTTCGATTGGACATTATTATCAACATCAAAACCCCAATGGATCCATCCTGTTAGGTGTTCATTTAGAAGGTCCATTTATCCATGAAGGTGCTGCAGGTGCACAACCCAAGTCTTGTATTATTCCTGCGAATATTGGCCTATTTGAAGGGTTTAACAAAGCCTCCGGCGGAATTATCAAAAAAGTTTCTCTAGCCCCAGATATCCCTGGTTCTATGGACCTCATCAGCTATTTAGCTCAAAAAGGGATTGTTTCATCCATCGCACATACCAAAGCCAACTATTCTACAGTATTAGAAGCCATTCAACGTGGGGCTTCATCCACCACCCATACCTACAATGCGATGTCGCCTTTACATCACCGTGATATCGGTGTGGTCGGTGCAGCCTTGTTACACGATGAATTGACGGCTGAATTGATTTTAGATAAAATCCATGTTTCCATTCCAGCGGCTAAACTATTGATTAAGAATAAGGGTTATCAAAATATCACGTTGATCACCGATTCGATGCGTGCTAAAAATATGCCCGATGGTTTATCTGAACTCGGCGGTCAATCGGTCATCATTTCAAAGGGTGAAGCACGACTAAATAATGGTAGTCTTGCAGGATCCATCCTACGATTTATCGATGGGTTCAAATACGCAATAAATGATCTAGGATTATCATTGGTTGAGGTCGCTTATATGTCATCGACCAGAGCAGCTCAACAACTTAAAGTTGATCATATGATGGGTTCGATTGAGATTGGCAAGCAAGCAAATTTAGTCATTTTAAATGACCACTATAACATTGAAACCACCTTGGTCAATGGCCAGGTTGTTTTTGGAGGATAAAATGAATATTCACATCTATAAAAATAAAAAAGAACTCGATCAAGCGGTCGCGGATATACTCATTGAGCATGTACGACAAAACCCAACGATTACTTTGGGACTCGCTACCGGTTCAACCCCAATTGGGGTATATGATTTACTCATCAAAGACCATCAAATGAACCAAACCGATTATTCGAGAGTCACTACCGTCAATTTAGATGAATATGTTAAGATTGGTAAAAACCATCCAGAATCCTACTTCTCGTTTATGAAGAAAAATCTATTTGATCATATCAACATTCAAATGGATCAAGTACATTTACCTGACGGTGAAACCGATGATTTAGACCAAGCTTGTGAGGCTTACAATCTTGTTTTAAGTCAGCACATCCCAGATATTCAAATCCTTGGGATAGGTGGAAATGGACACATCGGCTTTAATGAACCAGGTACACCGTTTGACATGAAAACGCATATTGTAAAATTGGCTGAGAAGACCAGAAAAGACAATGCACGTTTTTTTGAGAGCTTAGATGACGTCCCAAAAGAAGCCATCACGATGGGCATTCAAAACATCATGGATGCGAGGAAAATCATCTTAATGGCGAGTGGCGCGAATAAAGCGGAAGCCGTTAAACAAATGTTGTCAGGCCCAATTACCGAACAACTACCGGCTTCGGTATTACAAAACCACCCGAATGTTGAAGTATATATCGACAAAGAAGCGGCGAAGCTTATTATTTAAATAATAAAGATGCGAAAATCTCGCATCTCTTTTTTTTATATTGTAATCCAAAAACGTTTGATGACCGTTCCATCTAGTTCAACGTTTGGTGTATCTTCGACACCGCCACAAGCCAAAATGGCTTTCATCGAGGCGATATTGTCGGCGTTACAGGTGACAAGGGCTCGTTCAACCCCTTTTTGTTTTAAAATATCTAGTGCCATAGTTAACTGTAGTTTCGCATACCCCTTGTTTCGATAATTGGGTCTGATGGAATAACCTATGTGGCCACCAAACTTCAATAAATACGCATTGAGTTCATGTCTGATATTGACCATCCCAACCACTTGTTGGTTGTCTTCATCCCACAAAAAGTATTGTGAACCTTCGACATATTTGGAGTCTTTGGGAATCAACGCTTTGACTGCGTAGGATTCGATGTGTTTTAGCCAATCTTCATAACGTTCATAATCCTCAATGGATCCACAACCATGACAAGAGTCGTTATTTTGAATCATGTCTTGGATATACGCTTTTAAAACGGCTTCATGTTCTAAAGTTGGTTTAATCAGTTTCATATAGATACCTCTTACTTATAGGCAATTATACGTCAATTTAGAAAAAAAAGATACGCATTTTTGCGTATCTGTGTTGTAAAAGTGGCAGGGACAACAGGATTCGAACCCGTACTAACGGTTTTGGAGACCGCTGTGCTACCGTTGACACCATATCCCTATTAAGTTGAACGTGCATTACTAATATAACACACGTTCAATTATTCTTCAACTGTTATTTTTCGGATGCATTATTTTCCTGTTCATCGACCGCTTGAATCTCTTCAATCGCTTTGATATTTAGATTCTCACGAACAACAGGTTCTTTAGAATTGATCACACTGTGTGTAGTATAACGACGTTTTCTAAAGAAGAGTAGATACGTTAATAACCCAACAATAACGATGAAAATCGTGATGTTTCTCCAAAGGATGAATTGGAATTCTTTAAAGAAGTCGTGGACTGTCCCTTTGGTGTATCCTAAGGCCAACATTTGTGCTTCGGTATTGTTTTCAGCTAGTGCTAAAATATCCATATCGGTTGCGGCTAATAATAAGGTATCTGGATAATCATACAGGATGGTTTCAACCGTTTCAGTTTCATCATTGGTGGTTACTTCTTCGGTTTTGATCAGTTGTAAATCTATAATATCGATATAGTTTTCTTGTTCAGCCAATAACTTTTTAAGATTTAAAGAAGATGCATGCCAATACTTAGATTGTGTATCTTGAAATAAGACATCGACTGTTTCATCACCAGTCAATGTTAATCGAATAAAATAGTTTTCGGGTAATTCAAGCCCTGCTTTGTTTTCAATTTGAATACGAATGTGGTTTTCAGTGGTGTTTGAACCTACGAAAGCCCACAATCTAAAATCATAATCACCATCGATGTCTTCATCGATTAGATAGTTGTTGTCGTAATACCCGTAGATGCTTTTAAAGAAAGTATCTGATTCGGCTTCAATCGCTTGGTTACCATATTTTAATAAATAGCTCGCGGTCATGTCAACGTAAGAAAATAAAAATACGTTCAATCCTGCAACCATGACCAACAGGCCAAAAATAAATCGTCCTAAAAATTTCATTGTGTCACCTCTTGTGCACTTTCCATCATATCAAATAATCTTTAGATTAACCAATGTTTTTTGTGCTGTGTTAATTTTTCTATATTTTTCTCTTTACAAGAAAAAATTTTCATGTATAATAATATTTGCGCATAGATGGCGGTTGTGGCGAAGCGGTTAACGCACCGGATTGTGGCTCCGGCATTGGAGGGTTCAACTCCCTTCAGCCGCCCCATGCATGTTTTATGTGAATTTAATAGATAGGGCTATAGCCAAGCGGTAAGGCAACGGACTTTGACTCCGTCATCGTTGGTTCAAATCCAGCTAGCCCTGCCATCTAAATAAAAACCAACTTTACCTCAAAAGTTGTTTTTTTTTATTTTCAATTGAATGTTCAATTTTTAAGCCCTGCTTACCATTGAATAGATTGAATAAATTTCCTAAAATAATCTTTAAAAGCCTTGTTATCTTTGGTATAATACTTTCATGAGGTGATATCTATGGCATTCGTTTCTAAATACTTAAAACTCGTTGGTGCATTGACTTTGATTGGCTATTTCATTGGAATTTTCTTCCTGTTTTCGATGATATTCAGTACAAACGATGGTGGAGAAATTGGTGGACTCATATTTCAATTATTCTTTTACATCATTTTCGGTCCAGCCGTTGGTATCGCATTGATGTCGATTGGTTACCTCATTGATCGTCAAGAGGAAGATGAAAAAGCGGAGGCTTATAAAGCCGCTAGTTTATCATTTAAGGAAAGACCGAATCGGGTATTTTCAACTACAGCCCCATGGACTTGTAAGTGTGGCAAAGAAAATAAAGCCACCCATAAAGTCTGTCTTGAATGTGGTTTACCAAGAACACATGACAACTCTTAACGGAGTTGTTTTTTTAATATTCGATATCATTTACTAAAAAAAGTCTTTGTATGTCATCGATTTTAAGCATTTGCATTGTTTCATATAAAGTCTCTGCGTTCATATCAGGTTGATATAATTCATCATATAACTCTTCCCAGTCAATTGTTAAAACATTCGGACTAGCACTAATTGACACATATATACTCTGATCTTTATCAAAGTACTTTATGACTATACTTGTGACGCTTATGAAATTTTTAGGTCCATCCCAGTAATTTATGATTAAATTAGCGTGTATGTTTTCTTCTTCTAAATTAATAAAAATTCGTTTATTCGTTGAATCATGATTGCTTTGTTCATCGGATACACCGATATTTATTTCATCATATTCTACATCCCATGAATCTAATTTATCTGTTCCACGTTTTAGATGCTTGTAAGGCGTTGTTTGCAAAATTTCCGCACATCCTGATAAAAATAATACACAAAAAATTATTATTAACATTTTTTTCATTTAAAACACCGTCCCTTAATTTAATCATATCACTCTATTTTAATGTATTCAATAATAAATAAAAAAGACAGCGAGTGCTGTCTTATACGGTTTGTTTGATGGCGAATAATACGATTGGTTTTTCTTGTAAGATGAGTTTACCATCTTTAACAACGACTTGGTTTGGATATAAAATATTTTGATAAGTACCATCTGGAACGTTGACTTTGACTTCACCTTGGGTATTTCCAACATTGAATATACCCACAGTTAAGGAGTTTTTGTTTTCATAACTGATGACCGCTGCTTCTTTGTCTTGCATATGGATTTGATATACACCGACTTGGAATAATGAGTCCTTCTTTAAATGCGACATACGGTGGATTAAGTTACGGATTTCCACATGCTTAATCGACATGTCTACTTTATCGACTTCAAATAGATCAGGTCGATGGTCTACCCCATATTCTTGACCCGCATAAATGAGGGTTGCACCTTTAAGGAAGAATAATAAGCCTGTGATGTTGAGTAAGCGCACTGGGTCTTTAATCCAATGGGCGATACGTTCTTGGTCATGGTTTTCTAAATTTCTAAGTTTGATATAGTTTTTAGGGAAAATATACTCTTGTTTAAACATGGCTTTGAGCCAGTCATTGAGTGGTGATTTTCCTTGAACATAGCTCAAGAAATCGCCATGGATATCGTAGTCATAACAAATGTCGAACGCTTCAAAGGTTTCAGAATCTGACATGCTTTCGAATCCCATGTCACGGATGTATTTACAAAATTCACCATGAATGGATTCAGCTAACCAAACGGTATCTGGATTGATTTTAGAAATTTCTTGACGCGCTTTTAACCAAAATGCTTGTGGTACGACTGGTGCGACATCACATCGGAAACCGTCGACACCTAATATGGACCAGTTCTTTAATGCGTTAATGAGATAATCCCATAAGCCTGGATGTGAGAAATCTAAATCGGTAATATCCCACCAATCGCCTACTTTGCCTGCGAGTTTACCTTCTTTGCGATAGTACCATTCAGGGTGTTCATTCAATAAAACAGCGTCATGAGAGGTATGGTTATAGACGACATCGATCATGACCTTTAACCCTTCTTGGTGTGCCGCGTCTAACAGTGTTTTAAAATCCGCCTCTGTGCCAAATTCAGGGTTAACTGCGTAATAGTCTTGAATGGAATAAGGGCTACCAACAGACCCTTTACGATGGGCTTTGCCAATCGGATGAATCGGTAATAAATAAACGAAGTCCATACCCAAGGTTTTGATTCTTGGAAGGTCTTTAATTAAACTTATAAATGTCCCTTCTTGGGTGTGTTGTCTTAAAAAAACTTGATAAAAGTTTAAACTTCTTAAACTCACTTTTGTATCTTTTGCCATAGTATCTCTCCTCGTATAATATGTAGTGTAGATTTGGGATCAGGCCCAGCTACATATTGTTATTTATAAGATTGAAGTCCTAGTGTTATAATCAAGTCAAGATATAACCTGAAGAATCCGCTATCGCTCCTTGC
>NZ_JAOVQM010000006.1 GCF_025742995.1 Paracholeplasma manati
TCATAGGTATACTAGTTTTTACGAACTCAAGGTTCAAATTTTTTAACTACGCCTTCGCCTTCATTTTACTACCATTCATATAAATATAAAAGACTAAGAGATGTCTCCTAGTCTTAGTATACGAAAACACATCTTCTCGCAAAGGAAGATGTGTTTTATTCTTCTGTGTACATTTCGATTCTGTTTTTACCATATATTTTTGCTTTGTAGAGCGCGATATCGGCGTAGTCAATGACTTTCATGTAAGTCGTTTTTGATAAGTCTACTTCATTGTGAAATCCAATAGATACGGTAACTTCATGTTTGGTTTTTTGATTGATTATTTTTGAGTTTAAGATATCCTGACAAATATTTGATAGACATGTTTGAATTTGCTCATTGGTTTGATTGGTAAAAACACCGATGAATTCTTCCCCACCAAATCGGGCAAAGAAGGCATTAGGATTGACATGATTTTGTATGATATAACCGAGTTGTTCTAGAACATTGTCTCCTTCTAGGTGTCCATAGGCATCGTTGTATAATTTAAAATCATCGATATCAATTAATGCTACCCCCAGGGGAATATGGTTATTTTTATTATCATTAAATACTTCTTCAATGTGCAAGTTGAAAGCGCGTCTGTTCGGCAGTTTTGTCAACTCATCTAAATGGCTGTAGGCGATGAATAATTCTTTTAGGTATAACTCTTTTCTTCTAAGCTTGATAACCATCAAATTAATGGGGATACCAATCAATTGACTCACAAAAATAATGAACGTGTTTAAAATAAAAACATCCTGTTCTTGTTTCGTGAAAAGCGCGTGAATGACAATGAAAATTACCCCTGATAGTGTAATAAATAAAATCAAATCCAAATTTTTAAGTAAAAATAAGGTTGGATACATGACCAGAAATAGTATCAAAAATAACGGAATAATATTGTTATCTAAATAGACGGTCATATAGATTAATCCTATCGACATCAAACTCAAAAATATTAATACATACCTATAGGTATGCTTAACATGGATTTTATTGTACTTTAATGCATGGTTTGAATAAAGTGCGGTTATGATGAACAACAAATATAAATAGATGAAACCCAACATAATCATGGTGTCATTCATTAAGAAATTCAAAATACCAACGGTAAAAACAGCATTGATGAACAATGACAGGATTGCGGCCATTCTTAAGTTTTCAAGGGTGTCCTTTGCCAAGTTATAAGCATTTTTCTTCAAATAACTCGCTTTGATTTCATCTTGTAGGGATTTATTCATATTATTCCCCTCTACTGTAAGTACGCATAAGGATTTTAGCACATTTTTAATAAAAAAAATAGTTTATAATTATAAAATGAAAAAAGTCCATAATTTCGGACTTATTTCATTTTTTAGGTTTTTGTTGATACATTCTTTGGTCAATCAAATTCATAAACTTATCAAATTGCTGATAATCGCCTTCAAAACGGCCATATCCTATGGAAATACCCAATTTGAAGTCTAATGTTTTTTGCTCATTAAAAGCCCGAATATTTCGATGTACCTTAGCCATCAATTCGTCGATATTGATTCGACGTTGATCATCCATCAAAACGATGAACTCATCCCCACCTAACCGTGCAATGATGTCTTTGGAATCCAACTCCATCTTGACCAACTGTACAATGGTTTTCAAGGCGAAATCACCAGCACTGTGGCCATAAGTATCATTGATTTCTTTCAAATGATTTAAATCAAAATAAAGAGCATTTGTTGGGTGTTTGTCTTTGAGTTTTGCAAGACGGCTGATGTGTAAAAAGAAGGTTTCACGTGTCCAAGCACCTGTTAGAAAATCCAAGTGAATGACCCTTTGTTGTAAGAATAGATACATCAATATCAAAGCGAACGCTACACTTGGCCATATGGTTAAGATGCCGTAAAAATTGCCTTGTATCGCACCACCAACCATTGGTAATGTAGTAATGACATGCAATAAAATTTTATCTTGTTTCGTGATGATTTTTCGGTTTTTGATGACGATAAAGAGTGAAAACAACACATACATATAAGTAACAATCGTAACCAGCCAGTACCATTCATTTCGGACATATTGACCATCCACAACAGCGAACACTACTTTTGTCCAAGGGTTGGTCAAAACAATGATTAGATTAACGACTTGAGGGAAAAATAACAACCAGTGGATTAAACTTTTACGCTTAATATTCGGCGCGAACATCGAACGAATGAGGTAAAACCAGGATAAGGTTAATATCGGTCCTACAGAAAACAATACAGTATTTAAGGCGATGGCTAGAAACACCGAGAGTTCGTCGTTCTTCCCATCGATGATCATGGTATATGCTTCTATCAATAATATGAATACGATGATTCCTGAGGTAATCAAATACGCCTGTGAGATCGTATCTTTACGGTTTAACCTAAAATAGGCGATTACAGCGACAAGGGTAAGCAAAAAGGCGGTCATGAAACTGACGTCGGTTTGATAATACAGTTGCATAGCATCGCCTCCTAATACTATTTATTATACTACTTATAATTTACATTGACTTCTTTTTATTTCACGAAGTAACCAAAAGAAACCGATCACCAATAATCCCAAAGAAATCAGCTTATACGGTAAACCTGCTAACGGTAACACAGCGACTGAAAATGTAATCCCAATGACCGCGAAAAATGCGATCACACAGGACGTACAACCATAGGTCAATACCCCAAATAACACGGAAAACATGGTCATAAATGTACCTTTGCCTTCTTTTTTGGTTAAATCTACCAATGCACTCGATAAGTTAAACATAAACGCCGATACCAATGACATGACGATGTTTAATCCAATATTTAGATACACTAAATAGGATCCATATTCCACTGACATCTCGTAATAACCACCGTTCAAACTGTCTAATAGAAAATAAATCACCATAAAAAATATAGCGTAAATCGCAAATGAGACCAAATACTTCACTGAGGTTTGTTTTTTTAGCACTAAGCTTAACATAATGTAATTCTCCTTTATTCACATGTAAGTCTATTATATCAAAGATATATTTTGAAACACTAATTAACGCTTATTTATGGATTTATAAGGATGAATCACACAATTCAAGTATGGTTTGAACCATGGCTTCATTTGGGTTAAAATGGGTCTTCAAAAAGGTAACAGCCGCCTTCGCTGACTCACGATTTTTGGTATAGCCTTGTTTAAAAGTGGAAAGTGTGTCAAATGCTTCTACAAAGCGATTTTCGATTCTTCTTTCACTCACAAATGGATCGATTAAAATCGGTTTTGTAGGGTATATATCTTGAAACAATTCACTGATCAAACCAGATGCGTAAACTTGAATAAACGTAAATGCACTCGCGGTTTCACCACGGTGGTCACGTTTGAGTCCAATGTATAAATTGGTTAACGCTTCATTCATTAAAAATTCAGAAGAACGTCTTTGAATATTGGGTACTTTTTTAGGGACAATCCAATTCAAATCAAAGGATGATTTCGCAAAAATCACTTTACCTTCTGTAAACGCAATCTCAGGTAATTCTTCTGCTTCAAATACCGCAAATTCAGCGAACACATCGCCTTTAAACAACACCTTATATCCATCTCTAGTATTCCTAAATTGGAATAAGATGGGTTCGACAGCGAGCCAGGACAAATCACTGATAAACGCTTGTTTATGTCCAGTCTCAACGATTAAGAAAAAATCCATATCCGAATAGGCATCCATTCGACTGATTTCTGACATACTGCCAAGACCTAATAAACATAATACGTTAGGGTTCGTTGAGACAAATTGTCCTAATCGATTTAAATAATCAAACGCTTTTGACATAGTTTCACATCCTCATGTCTTCATTATACAAAACATGATATAAATATCATTCAAAATTTTGGTAAAAATCGCTTGATTTTCGTTTTTGGTTTCCGTATAATGAGATTAAATTCGATGACTGAGATGAGTAATTCAGGTAAACGTATCCAAGCGAGTGCATGAGGGTGAAAGATGCATATACCGACTAACTGAATGAATGGACTCACGAGAAGCTAGGGGAAATGATAGTATCCGATGCCGTAGCCTACGTTATCAGGCAAAAATATTAAAGTCTTCAATGATGGCGTATTTTGTAATAAGGAGAATTTTTATTCTCAAATTTGGGTGGTACCACGAGCACTTTCGTCCCAATACAACGAGTGCTCTTTTTTTATACCTAAATCACAAATACTCAAGGCTTTAAGGAAAGGTCTAAGATGGAATTTGGTAGTTTTGGTGGACAATTCGTCCCCGGTAAGATTTTGGATGCGGTCAAGAAAGTTGAACAGGCTTATGAAGAAGCCATGAAAGACCCATCATTTTTAGAGGAGTACAGACAGTACTTAAAAGAATATGTCGGCAGACCTTCACTGCTTTATGAAGCAAAACGTTTAACTGAACACTTGGGTGGGGCACGTATTTTCTTAAAACGTGAAGATTTGAACCACACCGGTGCACATAAAATTAACAACGTTTTAGGTCAAGCGTTGTTGGCTAAACGCATGGGCATTAAGAAACTCATCGCTGAAACCGGTGCGGGTCAACATGGGGTTGCTACCGCGACAGTTGCCGCACTCATGGGCATGGCATGTGAAATTCACATGGGGGCTGTCGATGTTGAAAAACAAAGTTTAAATGTGTATCGTATGAAGATGTTAGGGGCTAAAGTAGTGGTCGTTGAAGAAGGCTTAAAAACCCTTAAAGAAGCCGTAGATAGTGCTCTAATCACATGGGCTAATGAACTTGACACAACCTTTTATTTGATTGGTTCTGCTGTCGGACCACACCCATACCCAATCATGGTTAGAGAATTCCAAAAAGTCATTGGTGAAGAAATCAAAGCTCAACTGCAAGCCACTGAACAACGTCTTCCTGATTATGTACTGGCTTGTGTGGGTGGTGGATCCAATGCCATCGGAGCATTTTATGATTTCATTCAAAACCCATCGGTGAAATTGATTGGTGTGGAAGCCGCAGGTGATGGCGTAGATACCAAGCGCCACGCCGCTACCATGACTTTGGGTAAAACAGGTATCATCCACGGGATGCAAACCAAAGTCTTGTTAGAAGACGATGGTTCAATCAGTGAAGTCTATTCGATTTCAGCTGGTTTAGACTACCCAGGGGTAGGTCCTGAACACAGTTATTTGGAATCCATCCATCGTGTTCAATATGTCGCCGCAACCGATCAAGAGGCAGTGGATGCGTTCATGTTACTCACCAAAACCGAAGGCATCATCCCTGCAATTGAGTCATCTCACGCGGTTGCATACGCAATTAAACTCGCCCCAACGCTACCAAAAGAAAACATCCTCGTCATCAACCTTTCGGGTCGAGGAGACAAGGATGTTAAACAAATTGCGAGATTTTTAGGTGAAACATTAATCGATTAATTTGATATAGTTTAAGTGATAACCGTCAACCTGAAGTGTATACCCATTAAACGTTTGAGGTAAGTCAGAAATAGTATCGATTCGATTCTTCACAACATGGCGTAACAAAGCCCCACGTTGTTGTTTATTGAAAACTGAAATGGCTTTGCATTGACCTTGTTTACAGTCCATAAAATGCACTTCATAAACCGGTGTGAATGCACTGATTTTGGATGTAAATTCATCGCTAGCCAAACTGAGGATGGGTTCAACCTCTCCTTTGAACGTATCCTCAAATAAAGGCTTCCATAAATGATTTAAATCCAAACCGGATATCGTAAAATCCAAACGATACGGTTTTATCCAATCGAGCGGACGAATGATGCCATAAAGGGCATCGATGATGTATACATGCTGATTCAAATAAGCTCTTTCTGCTTCACCCAACGTATCGGCATACAATGCCTTATACGATTCACCATAATAATAATCGATGGCGATATACCCTGGGTGTTTGTTGAAATGCTTGTAATAGGCATGTACTTCATTGGTCAAATCAGGGCTAATCTTGAATTTTTTAGAAACCATTTCTTTGGTCCATTTTGAAATTGTTTTAACCAAATTGAGTGTTTGTTTATGCTTGATGATAACACCTTCATGAGGGTTAGCCTCACGAAAGCTTTTGGCAGGTGCGAACAGGATTTTCATAACCAATCCTCCTAATCCTACATACCATTATAATGGATTTAATACACTTTTCAAAAATGCTGCTGTTCTTTGTTCTTTGGGTTGATTGAAAATGACTTCAGGTGTGCCTTGTTCAATGACTTTCCCTTGATCCATGACAATGATTTCATCGGCGAATGCTTTCGCAAACCCCATTTCATGGGTCACGACTATCATCGTCATCCCGGAATGAACCAGGTTCTTCATGACTGAAAGAACCTCTCCAATCATTTCAGGGTCTAAAGCCGATGTGGGTTCATCAAACAACATCACTTCTGGGTGCATCGACAACGCTCTCGCAATCGCGATACGTTGTTTTTGACCCCCAGACAATTGATTGGGATAATGGTTCTTCTTTTCAAGTAAACCTACTTGTTCCAGGAGCCCCAATGACACTTCAGTCGCGTTTTTGTAATCACGATTTAATACGTGCATTTGAGCACTGTTGATATTCTCTAACACCGTCATGTGTGGAAATAGGTTGAAGTTTTGAAAAACCATACCCACACGTTCACGGTGTTTTTCTATGGGGTAAGACTTCGCTGTGATGTCTTGACCATCTTTATAGATATGGCCACTGGTTGGTTTTTCCATGAGATTGAGGGTTCTTAATAAAGTGGATTTACCTGAACCTGATGGTCCAATAATCACATAGACTTGATTCTTTTGGAGTTCTAAGGACACATCATTGATCGCGACGGTACCATCTGAGAACACTTTCGATATATGTTCGATTGAAAATAGATTATTTTGCATCGGATTTCTTGAGTCTCCTTTCAAGAGCACCCATCAACTTCGCGGTTGGGAAGGTGAGCACAAAATAGAGTACAGCTACCACTATATAAGTTTCTTTGACCGCATACGTACCGGCCTTGACCATCGATGCCATGTACATAAGTTCTGCAATCCCTAAATACATGAAGATGGATGTTTCCTTGATCATGGTGACAAACTCATTGCCGAGGGCTGGAATGATGTGCTTGATGGCTTGAGGTAGGATAACCACACGCATGGTTTTTGATTTTGAGAAACCTAAACTGAGGGCTGCCTCGGTTTGACCACGGTCTACCGATAGAATCCCCCCACGAATGATTTCAGAAACATAGGCTGATGAATTGATGAGTAACGCCAACATCCCTGGAATGAATGAGGATAAGTCAATCCCTAAAAACAACGTTACTGGTAATTTTATAAATGAATAGATTAATAAAACTTGAACCAATAATGGGGTACCACGAATGATTTCGACATAGGTGGTGCCCATTAAATTGAATATTTTTTGACTAGATAGTCGCATCAATGCAGGGATCAATCCCAACATCGATCCCAATACAACGGAAATGATGGCCAATAATAAGGTCATCAATAACCCACTAAACAGTAAACCTATATAATATGGATCTAAAATAAAACTAAAATCCATGATTAACTATTGAGAATGATCGCATCTGCGACGATTTGATCCATTTTACCGGATTCGATTAAAGAAGTTAATACTGTATTGATGACTTTGAGTAATTCTGAATTGCCTTTTTGAACTGCAACTGCAGAGCCCCCATCTGGGTCACCAATCTGAATATTCGCGATGGCTAAAGACGTTTGGTTGAATACATAGCCATCCGCGACAGGTTTTTCCATAATTACCGCATTCACTTGACCATCCATCAGTCTCATGACCAAATCTGGAATGGATTGAATGAACGATGTTTGAGCAACACTGAATGTATCTGTTGCTAAATCTTGTTGAATCGAACCCATTTGTGCGCCGATACGTACGCTTGCTTGATCTAAGGATTCAATCGATGTATAGGTGTTTACCATGGATTTTTGAATGAGAATCACTTGGGTTGCTTCATAATATACCATTGAGAAGTCGACTTGTTGTGCGCGTTCTTCGGTAGGTGTCATCCCTGCTAAAACAAAATCTACTTTCCCGTTTTCTAAGTCATCCAATAAAAAGTCAAACCCTTTATTGACGACTTTTAAGTTTTTGCCTAATGCTTTTGCAATTTCTTTAGCGATTTCGATGTCGATACCGACCAATGTGTTTTTACCATCGACTTGTTTTGGCCACTCATAAGGTGGGTAGTCTGCCGATGTTCCGAGTGTGATGAACCCTTCATAAGAGTCATCTAAGATGTAGGTGTAAATATTGGATGATGTGCTGCATCCGCTTAAAATCCCTACAAATAATAGTAAAGCTGTGATGAATAATCCCTTTTTCATATTTTTCCTCCTGTGAAAAAGATTTTTTATTTGCCAAGGACGGATAAACCGCGGTGCCACCTTGATTCTGGAAAACTCCAACACTCGAACCGTTAACGCCGGTATACGTTTAAATCTTTCTTGGGTTTTTGGGTACTAAAAATAAAAAGTCCCTAGCATTATATGCTAAGGACGAAATATCGCGGTACCACCTTAGTTCTAGAATTAAAAAAATCCTAGCCCTCATATCGTTAACGCCGACGTACGTTTAAACCTCAAGACTTCGATTTAAAAGCTCCCAAGCACGTTCATTGGTTAACGCACCAGTTCACACCAACCACTGGTTCTCTTCAGCTGTTAATCGCCAATTACTACTCTTGTTCATCGCTTGATTCATATTATAGAACTTTTTTTTAGATGTGCAAGCGATTTTGTGTTGAAAACGTTTTTACTCGATGACAGTTCTGGTATCTTCTTCAGATTGAACCTTCTTAAATATGGTAGGTAAGCTGAACAAACTGATGAGTAAACCGATACCGAGGCTTTGTAAAAGGATCGGTCCAATTTCAGGATCAGAATACACAACCACATAATTACCAAATACGATTGCACCACCACTATTCACAATCACATAAGTAGCGATGACAATATTGGCGAAAATCACCCCAAATATCGTGGATCCAATGATGATATATTTGGTGTAGTTTACAACGACACCACCCAGTTTTTTATAAAAGTAGAAAGCACTATAGCCAATCAATACACCCAAAATGGCTGCAAAGAATCCTACAAATAGATCCACTAAAATCCATGGAATCGCGCCAATCGCTGCCCCCAATAGTGCACCGAAAAGCGATTTTGCAAAAGGATTTTTCTTCACTTCAACGGGTGCATTCGCCAGTTCTTGAATGGCATTTTGTTTACAGGCTTCATGACCTTTGACCGTTATACCATTGATGGAAACCGTGGTATCAGGTTCACCTTGTTCACAAAATGGACAAAGGGTGTGTGGTTGAATCGATAATTTTTGGAGAACAGCAACCAAACCGTCTGTGTATTCTTTAAGACTTTGAAGATTTAATCCTTTGAGACTGCCTTGCCATAAGAAAGTCACCATCGAAGCATTGGACTGAGTCACACTCAACTTTAATGATTTTGATGGTCCCTTCAATTCATTCTTTAAAACTGTGATATTTTGTTGTGTTGCAACCAGTGGAATCATAAAAATGTGCTGATTCGCAATTTGATTTTCGACAAAGTTGAATTGATAACCCTCAATTTCTTTATAAGCAATGTTGCCTTTGATGGTTGCACCAAACTCGGTCATTTTACGTAGAGTTGCCATAATTTCCTCCCAAAAATAATATTTTATTATTCAACATCCGAAATTATGATAACACATATTTTATAAATATTCTATTCATTTTCATAAAAAAGAAAGCGCGATTTTTCGCGCTTCTCCAATTCATTTTGTTATTCTTTTGGTTCGTCTTTTTGAGTCAATTTGCCAGTCGCGAATCCAGCTAGTAAGCTTGCAAGGTCTAAACCAGTCGCTTCTTTCACGGATTCCAACACTTTGGTACTTGAATTGACGATGTCGCCCATGAGTTTGGTGTTGTTACCATCCCCGTACATAACAATCTTATCTACTTTAGTTAACGGTTCAGCAGCTGCTCTGACGATGTTTGGTAATACATCAGACTTAAGGACTAAATCAAGGACAGCGGCAGATTCCATCTTCTTCATCGCTTCGGCTTTCTTTTCAATCGCTTCAGCTTCAGCTAGACCGACAGCTTGTATACCGATCGCTTTTTGTTCTTGAGCATACTTTTCAGCTTCGGCTTGTAGTTTAAGACCGCGCGCAGCTCTTTCTTGTTCAGCCAGTAACGCTTCAGCTTCTTTGGTTCTGACGAATAATTCGGCTTCTGCTTTTTGTTCTCTAGCATAACGTTCTGCTTCAGCAGATTTCTTAATGCGTGCTTCAAGGGTCTTTTCTTCAACTTCAACTTCTTTACCACGAAGTTCAATTTCTTTATCACGACGCGCAATTTCCGCATTTTGTTTTGAAATGTTGATGGTTTTCGCTTCGTTCGCAAATTGGATTTCATAAGAAGCATCAGCAGTCGCTTTCGCGATATCTGCCTTTTGTTTCAATTCAGCTTGTCTTAATGCAAGTGAGTTGTTTTGTTGTTCGATTTCAAGTTCAGCTTTAATTCTCGCGTCGTTTGCAAGTTCTTTGGCTTTTGAAACAGCGATTTCAACTTCTTTTTCGGAGTTGGCTCTTGCGATCGAAGCATCCTTACGGATTTGTGCAATGTTGTCGACCCCAAGGTCATCAATAACGCCATTCTTATCTGCGAAGTTTTGGATGGTGATGTTGACGATGTCTAGCCCCATCTTCTTCATGTCTGCTAATGCAGATAGCTTCACTTGTTCAGCAAACTTATCACGGTTTTGAACGAGTTCACGTAATTTCATTTGACCAATGATTTCACGCATGTTACCTTCTAATACTTCTTTAGCGATTTGTTTAACATCTTCTAATGATCTGGTTAAGAAAATTTCCCCAGCGAGACGGATGGATGCTTCATCGGATTGAATCTTGATGTTTGCTACACCATCGACGAAGATATTGATAAATTCATTGGTTGGTACAGCTGAAGAGGTACGAATATCTACCTGAATAAGGTCAAGTGGTAAATAGTCGATTCTTTGAATAAATGGGATACGAATGGTCGCTTTCCCAGTAACGATACGGGACCCTCTTGGTCCGGTGATGATGACGGCCTTGTCAGGACGAACCTTGACATAGGACATGACAAATAAAACAACGAGTAATGCAATAATAATTCCTAGAGCAGTTAAAACTTGTGGCATGTGTTCATCTTCCTTTCAACGTATTCATTTTATAATAAAATACGGGTATATGCAATATGTTTTAAAAAAAACTATAAATTTACATTCTTTATCTCTCATAACTGCAACCTTAAGCGGTTATGGGTTTTTTTATGTTTTAATCCATTTAGGCCGATAATACGCCATAAACAGATAAAAATTTAGCGTTTTTTTGCCTTTATGGATGAATAAGTGATATAACTAATATAGAGGTGTTTGTATGCCAAGAATGGCTCGAAACAAAATCTCATCGACCGTTTTTTTGGTCATTCAAAAAAGCGAACTCAAACTGTTTCGTGACGATCAAGATCGGAAACAGTTTTTAGCCTTGCTTAAAGAAACCAAATCCAAGTATCAATTTGCCTGTTACGGCTTCTCTTTATGCGACGATGACCAATTCGGTTTAATCATTCATGTCAAGCATCAAACGATTTCTAAAATCATGCAATCCTTGATGATTGCCTATGCGAAATATTACGCCAGTGAAGAAAAACTCTACAAAGAACGATACAAGAGTTATCCAATTAAAAATAAAGCCGATATGGACAAAGCTTTTGATCAATTACATAAAAAAGATTCCCCATATGCCTCTCTTTGTTATTATAAAGGCGCACGTGAGGACTCGATGCAGTTGATTGATTATTACACCAATCAACCATTCGATATCAAACCCATTCAAAAATTAGAAATTCCAGAAAAAATCAAACTATTGTGTGATGATCACCACTGTACTCGTGAAGACATCCAAAATAATAAAGAATTGAGAAACCAATGTATTCTCGAAATATATCGTGAAACGGGCTGCAGTTTAAAAGATTTAGCTGTCTTATTTGAAATTAGCCCTTCTATGGTCTCCAAAATCATCAAATCAGAAGCAAACCAGTTGTAATTCAACATTCGTCCCCTTATAATAGGAGTGAAAGGTGGTTTTATGATGTTTAATTTCCAAATTGAAAAACCAAAAACCGCTTTAATCGATTATCAAACCACATACGATTTCATTGCATTAGGGTTAGGACCCGCTGGCATGAATGGCGCTCTTTACGCGAAACGAAAAGGGTTGAAAACATTGTTGGTTGGGTATGATTTAGGCGGACAACTCAATAATACTTCGGACGTCGATAACTATCTTGGGTTAGGCAATGTCGATGCGAGTGTCATGATTCAAAAATTCAAAGAACACATCACCGCACTTGAAGTACCGATGCTTACCGAAGTGAAAGTCACATCGATTCAAAAAAACGATGTATTCGAAATCTCACTCGATAATGGAGAAATTCTTAAAACAAAGACACTATTATATGCATTTGGTGGTAACCCTCGTAAACTCGGTATCCCTGGTGAACAAGCATATGCTTCTAAAGGGGTCTCCTACTGCGTGACCTGTGACGCCCCATTCTTTAAGAAGAAACATGTCATCGTAGCAGGTGGCGGTAACAGTGCTTTAGACGCAGTGATTGATTTATCCAGAATCGCATCCAAAGTTACAATCGTTCATCGCAGTCAATTCAAGGGTGACCAAACCACCATTGATCAAATCAAAGCATTGCCCAATGTGGACATCCACTTAGAAACACAAATTCTTGAAGTTCAAGGGGATATCACAATGACTGGTGTTCGTGTTTTAGATAAAAAGACACAGACCGAGTCCTTCATTGAAGCTGATGGCATATTCATCGAAATCGGCCATATCCCAAACTCATCCTTACTCGAAGGTTTGGTTGACTTAAACGATGCCAAAGAAATCAAGGTTGATCGTTTCCAACAAACCTCGGTACCTGGTTTATATGCAGCAGGCGATGTGACGGATAATCCCAACAAGCAAATCATCATCGCCACTTCAGAAGGCGCTGTTGCTGCCTTAAGTGCAACCTCATTCATCAATCAAAAAGGAGATAAATAAGATGGAAAAACTATTTTCACAAGATGTAGCGAATCAAATTAAAGACATTTTTAAAGGGATGGTCAACCCAATCACCATCAAATTATACGTCGATGGCAACTGTGATACATGCCAAGAAACCACACAATTATTGACAGAAACTGCTGAACTTTCTGACAAAATCAATTTAGACGTCATTGAACTTGCCGATGCCGGTGATGACTTAGTGACTTATGGGATTGAAAGAACCCCAGCATTCATTTTCTTAGATGACAAAGGTGCGTATCGTGGCGTGAAGTTCAACGGGATTCCTGCGGGTCATGAAATCAATTCCTTCATTTCAGCCATCATGGAAATGTCTGGTGTTGAATTCAAATTCTCTGATAAAGTTTTAGAAAGAATCGCGAAAATCAACAAACCTGTAGACATCAAAGTATTCGTTACCCTAAGCTGCCCACACTGCCCAGGTGCAGTTCAAACCGCTCACCGCTTAGCGATGCTCAACAGTAACGTTAAAGGTGAAATGATTGAAGCCCAAACCTTCTATGATTTGTCTACGAAGTATAATGTCTCTGGTGTACCAAAAATTGTCATCAATGACAAGATTGAACTGCTTGGTAACCAACCTGTTGAAGAATTCTTAAAGAAAATCGAATCCTTATAAGATGAAGCCCGATTGGGCTTTTTTTCTTAGAAAAATGGCTATTTATTGGTATAATACAAGTAGATAATTCGATTTCAAGGAGCCCATATGACACATAAATTATTGATCATCAACCCAGGTTCTACTTCAACCAAAGTAGCCTTATTTGAAAATCAAACCCAAGTGATTAAAAAATCCATTGCTCATGACCCAACGACTTTAAAACAATTTAAACGGATGATTGACCAGTATGGTTTTAGAAAACAAGCCATTCTTGACTTTATCAGTGAAGCGGGCTATGATGTCAACCAAATGACCGCTGTAGTTGGTCGAGGTGGTCTACTCAAACCTCTAGCATCCGGTACATACCGAGTCAACGAAGCGATGATATCCGATTTAAGAAACGCGATTCGCGGTGAACACGCATCGAATTTGGGTGCCTTAATCGCGGACGCGATTGCGAAACCACTATCGATTCCAGCTTTCATCGTTGACCCCGTGGTTGTCGATGAAATGCATGATTTAGCTCGTTATACCGGCATGAAAGAAATCGAACGTGTGTCGACATTCCACGCTTTAAATCAAAAAGCGGTTGCGAAAAGAGCAGCGAAAGATTTGGGTAAACCTTATGAATCATTAAACCTCATCATTGCCCATTTAGGTGGGGGTATTTCCGTCGGTAGTCATGAGCAGGGTAAAGTCATCGACGTCAACAATGCATTAGATGGCGATGGACCAATGTCGCCTGAACGCAGTGGTTCGGTACCATTGGGTCCACTTTATAAAATGTGTTTTTCTGGTCAATATACCTTAGAAGATATTAAACGTAAAAACTATGGCGAAGGTGGGATGGTAGCTTATTTAGGCACCAATGATGGGATGGAAATCATGAAACGCATCCAATCTGGTGACCCACTCGCAACCAAGATTCACGAAGTCATGTGCTATCAAATATCGAAAGAAATTGGTGCGGCTTCGACAGTGCTTAAAGGACAGGTAGACGCCATCATTTTAACCGGTGGATTTGCTTATAATAAACTCACTACTGATTTGATTACGTCACGTGTATCCTTTATCGCACCAGTTCATATATATCCTGGTGAAGATGAAATGCTGGCGTTAGCTGAAGGGGCTTTACGTGTACTCAACCAACAAGAGGAGGTTAAAGTCTATGCCTAAAACCATCCAAGACTTGATTGAATTAGCCAAAAATAAACCACAAAAGCGATTGGTCGTGGCGGTTGCGAATGACCCTTATGTATTAAAAGCCGTTGAACATGCCAGACAAGTATTGAATATTAAACCCATTTTGGTTGGCGATGAGATTGCCATTACGCATGAACTACAAGCCCTCCATTATGATATAAAAGCCTATCAAATCGTCGATGAACCCAATGGCGTTTTGGCTTGTAAACAAGCCGCTTACATGATTCGTCAAGGCGAAGGTGATATCTTGATGAAAGGTTTGATTGATACGTCGATTTTGCTTAAAGCAGTACTGGATAAAGAATTCGGTATCCGTGGTCCGAGACGTCTATCACACATCACTTTATTGGAACTCAAACATTATCACAAACTACTCCTTTTATCAGACGCTGCGATGAATATCGCTCCAGATGTTGAACTTAAAAAAGAAATCATCCTAAATGGCGTGGAAGTCCTCCACAAAATCGGCATTGAAAAGCCGAATGTGGGTGTGATTGCAGCGGTCGAAAAAGTCAATCCGAAGATGGTTGCAACCACCGATGCACAAGCATTAATCGAATCTCACACCGATGTTTCTTATCAAATTGGTGGTCCATTTGGTCTTGATAACGCCATCAATAAAGAGGCAGCGTTACACAAAGGGGTTAATGACCCTATGGCAGGTGAAGTCGATTTCTTATTGATGCCTGCCATTGAAGCTGGCAATATCTTATATAAAGCATTGATGTTTTTATCGGATGCGAAAAGCGCGAGTGTCGTTTGTGGTGCTACACACCCCATTGTATTAACCTCTCGTGCCGATAGCGATGAAACCAAATTTAACTCTATCGCACTTGCAGCCTTACTTTAATAATAAAGGACGCCCATTTTAACTGAGCGTCCCTTTTTTTTAGTTCAATGTAACTGTCATGAATACAGGGTTGTGATCGCTGTATTTAAAGTTGTCTTGAATGACAGATACGTTATTGACCGTGATGTTATTTGAAACAATGAACCCATCGATGATGTAATATTGATTTAAATCACTCGTTGGTTCATAGGGTTGATTCAGCAAACGACAGGTCGGTTCGGTGATGTCAATACCCCATTGGTATCCGGCAGGTAAGAAACTGGATTCGATCGGATAGGCTTGATATAAACCCGGTTTGGTTGGATACACATCTACCGCTGTTGGGAAAGTCTGATTGAAGTCCCCACCAATGATGACATAATTGCCTAAAGCGGTTTGTGCTTCCATGAATGCTTTCAAATAAGCCATTTCTTGAGCTCGTAAGGAACCATCGCCATCATACGCAGACATGTGTAGATTAACAACTACCAATTGCTTTGTAGACCCTGTAATTGTATAGGTGTTGACCATCATGGCACGTTTCAAGTTCGCGACCCTGAGTGGCCAACTGAATTCACCTGGGAATTGATGACGCTCTGAGGATTCTACTTTGAAACGACCTAGGGTTTGTATCCCACTTTTTACCGGTCCAATATAATCGGTTAACGACACTGGGAATGGCACGAATACAGCGTTAAAGTTGTATGCGAAAGTCGAATGATAATTGGGTAACAAGTCTTGATAATGCGTCACTTGATTTAAATTGAAACTTCTTCTTGCTTTTAAATCCACTTCTTGAAGTAAATAGAAATCGGCTTCGTGGGCACTGATTAAACCTTCGATACCAGCTAAATAGGCTTCAACGACATCTTGACTGTCTGGTCGACCTTTTTGGCCACCATCCATCACAAAATCTTCATCTTCGCCCAATCCGGCATAGCCTGTATTGAATGTCATGAAAGATAAATTTTGATTGGTTGCTACCTGTTGGGTAGGATTTTGTTCAATTTCTACCGTTTCAATGGGTGCTGGTTTATATTCGGTTAAGGTTAAATATCCAATAAAACCACCAGCCAATAAAACAATTAAAACAACGACTTTAAGGATGAATTTCAATATTTTTTTCATATATATACCGTCCTAATTTTTATTTTACCACTAAAATGGTACTTTCGATTCAAAGTTCACTTTTACTAAAGAAGTTGGGTGAACAAATGAAACTTGATGAAAATGTAACGCAAGTCGTTCATAAGATAATCCACCATACAGTTTATCCCCTAAAATAGGGTGTCCAATGAATGCGAGGTGGACTCGAATTTGGTGTTTACGACCGCCCAGTATCGATACTTTTAACCGTGCATAATCTGGGTTTTGTTCTATGACTTCATATAAACTTAACGCAGATTGTCCTTGATCGTTTATGATTTGCTTATCTTCATGTCTGCTCGCACCAATGGCTTTATCGATGCGTCCTTTTTTTTGTCTGAGGTTGGGTGTTGTTAACGCCACATACGTCTTTTCCATTTGATGACTTTCAAATAAATAAGATAAATAACTCAACGCTAAAATGTGTTTGGCGTAGATGACCATCCCAGACGTATCTTTATCCAAACGATGGGCCGGAAGTACTTCTTGTTTATAGCCTTTTCTAGCCATATAATAGGTTACCCTTTGGTTTAAATCGTCTTTCGCAATCCCATCGGTATGGACCAATAAATCAATGGGTTTATTAACGATCAATAAATCATCATCTTCATAGATGACTTCGATGGGTGCTTTCGCAGCCATCGGTAAAATCATATCTTCTAATTCAATGGTAATGGTTTGTCCTTGTTCGATATGGTGTTGGGTGACTGCTTTCTTCCCATCGATATACACCCCTTGTAAGGTGAGTTTGTATTGGTTTTTCTTACCCACATGGTAAAAATCAAAAAAATCCTTGAGGGTTTTTTGATGGAAACTTGGGTGTACTTTTATGTTTAATGTGGCCATGTTATTTTTTCCTCAATAAGGCGATGAAAAAGCCTTCATATAATGCACTCGGCATCACGGTGATGACACCAGGGATATCCGATGGTAATACGCCTTCAATGTTTAAATCGATCGGAACGATGTCGACTTTATTCGTTTTTAAGGCGAATTTGACGATGTCTTCATTTTCTGATTTTAAGATCGAACAGGTGGAATACACCATGGTTTGTTTTGGTTTTAAGAGTTCAATCGCTTTTAATATCAGTGCTTTTTGGGTTTGAATCGATTTTTGAATCAAGTGATCTGTAAAGTTTTGTAAATGCTTTTCATGATTTAAATCCAGTGTGCCTGATCCACTACATGGGGCGTCTAAAAGGATATGATCAAACCGAAAAAAATCATCCAGTTGTCTTGCATCCTTGGTGATGACCGTCACTTTGGTTGCGCCTTGTTTATCCAAATTGTACTTGAGTTTTTGAGCTCGAATTGGATTTTGTTCACAGGCTGTGATGGTGCACAATCCATGTGTTAAAGCAGCCATTTGGGTGGTTTTTCCTCCTGGGGCTGCTGCCATATCTAATATATCCCCTTTTTGAGGGTTTAATACAATGGGGGGTAACATCGAGGAAAGACTTTGCAGGTAGATGTGTCCTTGGTCATAAATATCTAACGATTGAAGGTCTTGTTCATGACCTTCATTTAATATAAATGCGATTTCACTGAAATCTACTGGCGTGACCATTAAGCCCTGCTTTTCAAGTGTACTTAATACTGCTTCTATAGAAGACTTGAGGGTATTTATACGAAATGTGACTTTTTTAGGCGCTTTTAACCCTGCCATAATTGCTTCAACATGGTTTGGATAATAGGATTTAATTTTACTTTCAATGAAGTCAATGGTTGACATACTTAACCTCGTTTTAGTGTATACATCCATCATATCATTATTTCAGTAAAAACGCTTATCTAAATTCTTTGGATAGACAGCATAAATACGACATTTTCAAAAAGATTATAACCAAAATATCCATAAAAGCATTGACATTCAAAATAGACGTGTTATAATAAACTTCCCTCACAAAAATAGGAAAGGAGGCCTACCCATGAGTGAAACTACTTTAAGTAAAAAAGAGTACAACCGTTTGAATGATACAAAGAAATACGACATCATCAAACAACGTTTAAAAGACCGTGGTGTTGAATTGATTGATATCGCGAAAATCACGTTTGACCTTCAAAAACCATACGTTCAAAACCTTACCATTGAACTTTGTTTAGAACATGTTGACCGTGTCATTTTAAAACGTGAAGTTCAACACGCCGTATTGGTTGGTATCGAACTCGATGTGCTTGCTGAACAAAAAATAATCAGCGAACCACTACTCTCGATGATGCTTGGTGACTATGGTCTATTTGGTATCGATGAGATTTTGGCACTCTCGATTGTCAATGTCTATGGTTCGATTGGTTTGACCAATTTCGGTTATGTCGATAAACTCAAACCTGGTATCATCGGTACAATTGATGAAGCCGGTAAGGAAGAAGGGCATTGCAATACGTTCTTAGACGATATTATTGGTGCCATCGCATCCGCAGCAGCCAGTTCCATCGCACACAAATACGCGACATAAAAAAACAGGGCCCACCTAAAGTGACCCTGTTTTTTCTTATTTCAGAATGGTATTTTTAACTACTTTTTTACCGGCTTTTTTAGCATTTCTGATCGCATTTTTCTTGAGGTGTGTACCACGTGAATCTTTGCCATGAACTTGCATGAGTGTTCTCCTTCATAAAACGGATTTATCTAACGATTTAACCCATACCTATTCTACGCCTTTTCATTTAAAAACGCCACACTTTTGTGTGAAAAATGAAAAGATTTTTTTATGACATCCAAAACAGGCTATAAGCCTATACTTTCCTTTAAACAAAAAGTCAGTATTTACCTTAACAAAGGCGAATACTGACTTTTGGTTATATTAGGATACGTTAACGTTTAAAACCGCTTGAGTACTGTTATTATTGAATGCTTGGGCGATTTCAATGGTGACATTGATGGCACCACCTTGGCTCCAACGATAGGTACTTAAATTGATTGACCCTGAAGTGAGAATATCGGATTGTGCGATACCACTGTTTGAGGCTGTTGGAATCGATGCGTTGAAATCTGCTTCTAACAATTCAACTATGAAATTAGATGTGCCGCTGTTGTTTCTTAAGAAGTATTCTCCCCAATAGGTATTGTTCGAATTCATTCTCGCATCCACATGATAAATCACGATGCCAGCGTTGTCTAATACATAAGGTGTACCTAAATGTCCTGTATACAACCCATTTGGTGTATAGAACATGATTAATAAGTACTCATCGAAGGCATTACCATCGTTTAAATCGTTTGAATTGTATGGAATCAATAAAGTGTTATTAAGACCATCGTTATCGGTTGAATACGCGTCTAGGGTGACTTGATAAGAACCTGTGGTCGCGAGGAGTGGTTGTAACCAACCGTAAACCATCTTATTGAATGGACCATGATCCCCTGAGTTGTAATCCATCATATCGAATCCACCCACAGGACCAAATTGTAAGGTGTCTGAATATGGGTATAAGTCAGGCATACCCATCAAGTGTCCTAATTCATGGACAAAGGTTTCTGCATTGACAACCAATCCGGATAAACCTTGAAGTGGGTCATTGATGAATGTATAACTTGCCCAGAAATAATAATCAAACTTCTTCCCGTCAAGTAAATCCAAGCTATTCGCAACCCCATATTGGGCACTGTAAACCCATGCCCACCATGGATCGGAATCAGAATACGCTACGGAATAGATGAAAATAACAGCGTCGATTTGACCATCATTATTCGAATCGTATTGGCTATAATCGATTTGGCTGTTTAACCCATTTAAAGCTTCAACGATGGCGTATTGATCGCCTTCATCACTGAACCCTTGATAATAGGATTTATTGTTGATGGTGGTATACTTCGGTGCGATGTCAAAGGTAATATCTAAACTACCCCATGAACTGGTGTAATAGTAGGACGCAACCGATTGCCAACCGGTAGCGGCTGCTGTACCGTTAAATACCAAGTCTAATTTAGAAGCATAATCGCTTGGGAACGGATTGTCTTTGATTTCAACCGGAATGACTAAAACATCAAATGTCCCCGTTGAAGGCAATCCAGATTTACCGAAGGTTGCTACTTCATATTGATTGATGGTTTGACGTGTTGTTAATGTAGATAAATTGGCAGGTTCAACCACAGGGTCAAACTTCCAAACACGCACTTCGATGGTTGTGCCATTGGTAACGACATAAACGGCATAAGCTAAATCGTTATTGATTTCCAATGAATAGACATTTTGACCACGACTTGAACTCAATACAGAATCAAGTAGATAGCCTTTTAACAATAAACTTTGAATATAGTTGTTCACACGGGTTTGATGATCTGCATAAGCAAAATCACCAGTCACTTTATATTCTGAGTTGTTGATTTTAGATAAAACAAAGTTGGTAATGCCTTCAAGTTCAGGTAGTAAGGTTGCTAACGAAGATTCGTTAAGGTTTCCACCTAAGACTTGAATCATATCTGACCAAGATTCAATCGCTGGAGCGGTTGAACCAGTTAATAACTGTACGGTTGAAATCTTCACTTGTCCACCATTGCTGGTTTCGCCATTACCGACGAATAATAATCTGAATTTAGACGCATTGACATTCGCAATCGTGATGGTCTTCATATCTGTAGAAAGTTGACTGTAGAAATCGCCTCCCGCAAGGTCTACCCATGCAGAACCATTCCATGTTTGAACTTTCGCACCTGCTAGACGTGGTGAGAACCCGTCTCTCGCTTCAATTTCGAATGAGATGGATTGAATCACTTGACCTAAAGTATCGATTTCAAGGTATGTCACAGGGTTCGCATTACCACTGACAGAGGCTGCGAAAATGAACCCGTTGGTCAATCCACCTGGTGGGGTTGCTGTAATATTTGCCAAATGACTAACCTTAACGATGACTTTGCCTTCACTACCCGGGAAGGTAATGGTTTGGTCTAGTGTATCTTTATAACTGCCTGCAACACTAGCGGTGGTGTCTTGAACATTAAATGCGTAGTAGACACCTTCTACTGGGTCGACTGGACCACTGCCAGCTTCACCATAAATACCAATACCATAGACCATTTGTCCTGGATAGGTTTCATCGTCAGCATAAACATATAAGAAATAATCGCCAATCACCCATGACTCTTCAACATCGTCATAAGGTAATAAAGCATCCAATAAATCCATATAAGCTAAAGCATCGGCTTCAACCCAGTCAAAAATATCGATGTATACTTCTTTGGTTGTGCCTTCAGAAAAATCAACCAATTCTGCATCATTGGTTTGGAATGCTGGCATTGCAGCGTAAATATCATAACCAAACAACGCATTGAGTGCAGCTGGGTCATAATCGGCTTTATCGCCACCACCTTGTTCAACGTTGCCGTAAAGAACAATGCCATAAACGACTAGACCTGGGTATGTATCTGGGTCTTCATATAAATAAATGAAATAATCCCCAACTACCCAAGATTCTTCGGTATCATCGTAGGTAAGATTTTGATCCATGAGTGCGATATAAGCATCTGCATCTTCTGAATCCCAATCGAAGAAATCGATATAAACTTCAAACCAGGTTGGATCGCTCGCATCAATCAATAAGTAATCTTGGCTAACGACTCCTGGCATCAACGCATAAACATCAAAACCAAAAATGGTATTGAGTGCAGTCGGTGTAAAAGCAACCCCTGCATATTTTGATGTCATGGTATAGGTTGCGACATAAGTTTGATCGCCTGAAACAACAGATAATGCTGGTGACCAACCTGCAAAGGTAAATGTATGGGTTTCGGTTTCTGCTTTGGTTGGAATACCATCATAAGCAGGCATCGAGCCTTGAGCAACCGCTTCGGTCTTTAATACAGACCCATCTTCATTTTGCCAAGTGATGTTGTAAGTAATGCTGGTATCTAAGGACCATTTCGCGTAAAGTTCGACATTGGCTTTAGAACCGGCTGGGATGCTTGTGACTACTTGTGTCAATTGAGCATCTTTATGCCATCCAGCAAAGACATATCCACTTCTGGTTGGATTTTGTAGATTCACGGTATCTAAAATCGTGAAACTACTTGGGTTACCACTCGCATTGACGCCTTCATTTAAGTGGTAAGTGATGCTATAATTAACCAATTCCCATTTCGCATAAAGCGTTACGGATTTATCAATGTTTACAGTCAATGCAGATGAAGCATCGAGTGAAGCATTGGTGAACCATCCAACAAAGGTATACCCTTCTCTGGTGGTTGTGAATTGACTCAATCGAGTGATGTCATATTCACCACTAAATTCGATTGCGTCAATGGTGGTTCCTTGGTTGGTTTCGAATGTGATTTTTTGAAGGCTACTTTGATCACAAGCTACCAATCCGAAAGAGACCAACAATAATGCCAAAACGGCCATTATTTTCTTCATAATAAAAACCTCTTTCTAGTACATTTCTTATACTGATGTAAACACTATGATATCACTAATTATAAATAATTAAAAGCATTTTATCGTAAAAAATTATTAAATCCAAAATCCAATCAAAAAACACCCCTAAAGGTGTCATTTTGATTTGTGATTTATTGAATTTCTTTCTCAATCATTTCTGACGTTCATATTGATGACATAACCTTAAGAGTGTTTCATCATCGTCTTTTTTACCGACAAATACCATCGCTTTGGGTTTCCCTGAATAAATCCCTTCTGGGATACAAACCGAAGGGTTACCATAAATAGGTGCATAAGATAGCCAAAATGGGGAAGCGACCGCGATTAAATCTTGTTCAATCATGATACGTTCTAAATACCCTGCTTTATCCAGCAAATCGGCTCTTTTTTCTAGGTAGAATGCACCATTCAAATCGCCATCGGTTTCATTGGATTGTATCAAAAGACTTTGACCGTATTTTAAACAGCGTTCAGTATGCTTCTGATTAAATTCAATGATATCCGAAAGTGTTTGGTGTGGGGTATGTCCTTTAACGCGTTCAAGAAAACCGTTCATGTTCGCTTTGAATTCGATTTTAAGGGTGGGGTTATTGTCCATATTTGGGTATTCAGTACTGAATTCAACTACAGTATGACCCATCGAAACCAATCTAGTTTTGGTTTGTTCATAGACCTTTTTCGAATCCTCATCGTAAGGGTAATTGGATAGTGACAATAAACCGACCTTGGAGGGTTTTAAAGGTTTATCTAAAGCCAAAGATACCGGTTTATGGACGTGTTTTAATGTATCTGGGTCATTTGTATCAGCAAACGATAAGACATCCATCAATAAAGCACAATCAAATACGGTATTGCCCATCGGTCCTGCTGTATCTTGGGTATGTGAAATTGGGATGATACCGTATTTAGATACACGTCCGAAAGTGGGTTTGAATGAGACAATTTGGCATTGATACGCAGGGGCCATCAAGGATCCATTAGTTTCTGAACCAATACTGATGGGTATGATGCCTAATTTAACCGAGACAGCACTGCCTGTAGATGACCCATAAGGATCAATGGTTTCATCGAATGGGTGTTTGACTTGACCATGCATCGAACCATATCCAGAAGGCATATCTTCATCGCTCATGAAATAAGCAAATTCAGATAAATTCGCTTTAAATAAAGGGATGATGCCAGCTTCTAACAGTTTATCCACAATACTCGCATTGAAAGGTGGAATAAAATCATGGAAAGCATAGGAATTACAGGTCGTCGGTGTGCCATCATTGAATAAGATGTTGTCTTTAATCGCGATGGGTATCCCATGTAAAGCACTGCGTACATGACCGTTTTTTCGCTCTTCATCGAGTTTTTCTGCCCATTTCAAAGCATCCGCCCATATAGAACCAATCGCGTTTTTATCTAAGTTTTCTTGATGCTTTTGAATGGCCAGTTGAACCAATTCAACACTACTGATTTCTTGATGATTCAATTTTGAAATACAGGTTTTCAAGTCCATAGGGATACCTCTTTTTATAGTTTGATCAACTTTGTGTTTGAGTAATATGTTAAGTAAGGTTTTAGTCTTGGAACGATGTCATCAAACATCGCTTTAATGTCCGATTTGGATAAGTGTGATAGGGATACATCGTGCTCCAGTGCTTCTAAGGCATACGCTAAATCTTTATGGTCAAAGGCTTTTAATAATCGGTGATGGTTTTCGATGTGCTTCATCGTGATTTCAGCTGGAATTTCAGGCATATTGCCAGTGAACACAGGTTTGACATCGTCTCTTCTAAATACTGCATTGGTTTCCACCACATGGCCTAAAGGCAAGTTAGGAATTTGACCTTGATTGGGTATATTGATGTTTGTGATGAGTTCAGTCAAACCCAACAACGCTTTGAGTTGAAGGATGCCTTCTTCACCTGAGGGTGAAATACGAACAGATTCTAAGCCTTTTGCAATCCTTTCAGCGGATTCATTTCCCCGTTGTTTGATTTCTTTTCTTAAACTAACTGGGGTTAAAAAGAAACGCCAAGATTCGATCATCGCTTTGTCTTTCATATACCAATCGTGAGGTAAGAATTCGACCAAATGCCTGTCGCCTGCAGCAGCGATGACACCAAATCGTTTGAATAAATCCAGTTTAACTCTTTCAGCACTGCCAAATGGACCTACATGGACCCATTGATCACCGGATAACCCAACGTCGTAGTATTTATCAACAAAATCTTGATAGATTGGCATGATATCGATATCTTTATAGGAAGCATAATTGATCCATGTAAAATGATTGATCCCTTGAGGATTGATTTGAATCTCATGTCTATGGGCGTCGATACCAGTCGCTTCTTTCAGTGCTCTGGCCAATATTTTTTGAACAAAAAACACTTCATGACAATTTCCAAACGCCTTAATCTTTGGAAAGACATGATATAACATTTGAACACACATCGTCATGGGGTTTGTGAAATTGATGACCCAGGCATGGGGACAAATGCGTTCGATGGCTTTTGCGAAAGTTTCATACATCGGCATCATGATCAATGAACGAAAAACCCCAGAAGGTCCCGTGGTGTCACCAACGGTTTGATAAACACCCCAGTGTTCAGGACGATGGACATAAGTTTCCATTTCATCAAACGTGCCTGGTAAAATCGAAATGAAAACAAAATCAGCCCCAACCAAAGCTTCATCTAGGGTTTTGGATACGGAAAATGTCCACTCTCCAACCGCATTTGGTTGTTTCATCATGAGGTTACCGATGGTTGCGTTATTTACCGCAGCTTGGTAATCGATATCATATAAAATGACTTCACCACCAAGGTCTGATTCAACAGCCAAATCACTCATTAAACCCCTTGCCCATAAGCGAGACCCACCACCAATATAAGCAATTCTAATCTGTTTCATCTAAATCACCTAATTTCATATGTTTGTTTACTCAAATTGTAACACATAGATGGTTATAAAGAATAAAAACCACAAATTATTCAAAGGAAAAATTTGTGATATCATCTAGTCTATTTCGATGAAAGTAACGCAATATACATAAAATAGCACTTCATTGTTACTTACAGTACCTGTCGTAAATGGATAAATCTATGACAACCAAATGCATCGTATCTATCGAATCTTATCACATGTAATGTTTGTTGACAGACTTACATTGGCAACTTTGTCACTTCTTTTATAGTTGTTTATGCTTAATCTTTATTATCTTTCAAATCTACTTGAATATGGTTAGTAATCGATTTGAAAAAATCACGACCCCATAGGTCTAAACTATGATGATCTTTTATAAATGGTCTGATATCTGATTTGGCTATATCATAGTCAATTTCATCAAATCGCTTATCTAGGATTTCTATTAAAAATGCTCTGGTTAATTGGACATCTGCTTCTATGGTTTTTGTTTGTTTAAGTCTTGCTTCTAAGTGTTTTAGATTCACTTTTGTATCCAAACTCAAATAATAAATATAATCATATAAGTCTCTACCTTTGATGCGATTCTTCCAACCTCTAGCAATTACAGCATGGATTTTTCCAGCAAACAGAGACGATTGATCATACACCCTGACTTGATATGGAAATGGTAGTAAACGAAACTTAATTTCAGTATTTGCATACAAGGGTGGATTCACATCAACTTCAAACTTGATAATGATTTTCTCATTTTGAATAATACGACTTGAATCTGCAGAATCAGGGTAAATGGTAATAATCGTTTCCTTTGTATTGCCCTTTATGAAGGCTGAATCAATTGTTGAACCTGTTGTCTTTACTTTTTTTGACACTTCAAAACTTAACCCTAGTGAATTCACGACATCGCTTATTGGTTTAAAGTATTTACTCAAATCAAAAGCGTCGTCAGCAACAAGCAGTGAAAAATCTAAATCCTCACTAAATCTATCCATACCATAAAATATTCGTAAAGCTGTTCCACCATAAAAAGCCGCATGTGAAAAGAAATCAGTTTTTGAAAGTCCCGCTAAAACCACCTCTTGGAGCACTTCTTTGATTGCGTTCTTTTTATCTTCTATTGTTTTTGGACTATATTTATCAATCATTTGTTGGATAATTGTCATTGGATATACTCGCTTTCAATGAATTTTCTAAGGTACTTTATATTATTTGATTTATACTTATCAGATAGAAACCGTATTTCCTCAAATTTTAAATGATCAAACGATTCTTTATTTATGCGAAGGTCCTCAAATAGTACCATTTTCAATTCTTTGATACTTGTTACAGGCTTTTTTATGTATAGTAAATCACACAATGCTTTCTCAGGACTAGCCATGACGTATGCATATCCATTTTCTTCATAAACATTAACTGAGAAAGGGAAAGCAGCGCTTGGAACATCTCTATAGGTAAAAAGACCAAAGTGATTATGATAGGATTTACTTTTTCTTTTATTGAATGTAGCATTCGTATATACTACCACTCTTTCAGGAATGATATTATGAAACGAAAGTGCATACTCAAATGATAGATATGATGGCCCATAAATATATGAAGCAAGTAAGAATCCATCCACTAAAGCATTGGTTTCATAAATACCTCTTACAAGTGGGAACAAAATGCCTTTATCAATATCTCTTTTTATCTTGCCATTAACATCTGTATAGTCTTTATACATCTCTTTTAGGTTTAGTGTTGTAATAATCATGCTATTCCCTCCACTTAATTTTATTTTATACCATTATCTGGAGAAAATCAATATATACATCTGTTTGGTAGCGAATTATCCAATATTTGAAAAAAATGAAGATTTCCACTTGAATGAAAATCTCCTATAATTTAACTATAATTTTATCATTTTAAGGAAAGCAATGATATACTTTCAACGTGCGTTGAAACTACATGATTGCTTGCTTTTATGCAGTTTAATGTACATAGGAAACATGTTTTAGACTATTTTTGTTTCCTCTAACCAGACTTTTTCGAGAGTAGAAACATATTTGTACATAATTTATAAACATAATCGGTGTTATCAACTTAAGACTTATTTTGATTTGATAATTCCAATTTTCCATCCTTTAAGTTTAAAACTTTATCACACACAGATAATAAAAAATCATCATTTGTCACCAATATTACTGTTACTCCAAGCGTTTAATCGATTCTAACCAATTCATTCAAGACAATTATTGTGTTTGTTTATCAAGGTTCGCGGTTGGATCATCGGCTAGAATCATTAGCGGATCATTTATGATTGATCTTGCGAGTGAAAATCTCTGCTTTCCACCACCCGAAAGTTTTTTGTGTTTTGATTCATCAATTTATCTATTCCAAGTAAACTCGAAATATATATTGTTTTATCTTCATAACCTTTCTTTTTGTTTTTGTCTACATGTAAAATCGGTAACAGAAGATTTTATTTAACAGATAAATAAGGAATTAATAAATATTCTTGGAAAACAAACCCGTTGTTCCTATTTCTAAACTTGGCAAGTACACGAGCCATAGTATAAGACATTTTGTATAAATGAAAATTGAATGTAAAAAAGTGGAGTCCCCCCAAAAAAAATGTACACTATTATTAATGTAGACCCTGATGGTGACAACTGATGTTAGTATTAACCGTGGTACCCGCAGCAATGCTTACAATTCAAGAACAAAAATCTTAAATCTCTATTCTATTTCAAAACTATTAATGGAACAGGCATCTAAGTCAACTCTATTAGAAGAAAATCCCTTTGAGCACACTCTGCAATAATTAGTCTTACAGATGTTTTATCAAAGGGAACTAAATGATCTTAAAATTCTACTATGTTCTTATATCATAACAATTATCACATTTATATATGATAGTAAAAGATTTTTAATTAAATATTACTTAGATACCAAAATCTTTCGAAATGAATCAGGTATTTTTTCTAAATCATTATATTTAAATGTACATGCAAGACTCTTATTAAAGATTTTCTTTCTTTTGAGAATAATATATAAGAATCCCGGTGATTTAAAATCACCGAATGCTAATGAAAAATAATTAGAGAACGACCATTTAGCATAATACAAACTCTCTATATCCTGTATTCGAATCTGTATAGGTTTTCTTCGTTTTATGAAAAGCATATCACCGCAAAACCTGATTTTTGGAAAATCAACACAATTTTGATTATTCATCTGATTCCTCCATTATTACAATACTAAACCTAACAGTTCACTAGTCAAATTTTCTAATAAGAAGTATGTTGCGCTTGCAGCTATATTCACTGCTGTGTATGTAGCCTTTGCAAATACATAAGCAGAATAAGCATTATTAAAATTTGATGCCGCTTGTCCTATTGATCTAAAAATATTAGTGTTACTAAAAGGCATTTTTGCTAAACTTTTAATGTTTTTAAGAGGACTGAATGCATTAGTTAAATTTGACTCTGCATTTTTTAACCCTGATACACCTCTAGCAATTTTGCCTGCAGATAGTCCATATTTAATTCCACCGAATAATCCTCCAGCAAGGGCACCTGCAATGGCACCAGAAAGTGCAGATTTACCCAATTCAGTTAAACTAAAATCATCAAAATCCTTTGTTATAATTTGAGTCCCGGCATTAACTAGAGCACCACTTGCTGCACCAAGAATTGCACCTGCAGCTGCTCCTCCGGCAATAGATGCTACAAGTCCGCCACCCATCGCACCTGCAAATAGAGTTCCTACTCCTGCAGTGGCTATTGTGAGTGCTACAGCGGCTACAATGAATAGCCCACCAATTACCCACTTTTGCCATTTAGGAAGATTTCCACTGTCATCTAATTTCATGACTGGGTTATTACCACAATACGAGAATAAATTTATGCCTTCGATGTTCTCAGGTTCTAAATACTGCGTACTATCCATATTAATAAACTTTGATAATAATGGACTGTAATATCTACTTTTTAAATAGTACCAACCAGTTTCAACATCATAATAGTATCCCTTGTATCTAAATGGGTTAATATTACCAATAAATGATGAACTTGTGTTCTCTGCATTAGATGAATCATAAACCTTATGATTACCCCATGCATCATATCTATATGTTACCACAATATTACCATTAATATCAATAATATTTCTAATAACCCCAAGTAGATCTCTTACATAGAAATACTTGTTTTGTTGATGATCAAATCCTACTAATTGGTTTTGCTCATTGTAGATGAAATGCATGATTTGACCATTCTTTTCTTCTGCAATGATATTAGCTCCTTGTAAATAATATTTTGTTTCAACACCATTGATGTTTTTCTTTGTTCTTAAGCCTTGCTCATTATATGAGTAGGTGAATGTATTAGTACCATCAATGATTTGTTTTAATCTTCTACCTTCCCAAGTGAGTTGTTTTGTTCCAATGGATAACGGATTCCCAACATACTTAGGATCATAGGTTATATCTAAAGGCGTTTCATTTCCACCTTCTACTGTCCCAACATAAACCAACTGATCCTCTGCATTTGTTAGAAACTCAAGTTGCTTAACCAAGTTTGTGGTTTTCCCAGCATAGAATCTCTTGAATATCATGTTCTGCTTATCGTATTCCATCTTGATGGTTTGATTAAGCACTGGATTATATTCTTCAATGAGTCTTCCCATGAAATCATACTTGTATTCATATGTTCCTTCAGGAGTATCCATTTCAGTGACATTTCCCAAATCATCATAGTTGTAATAAATGTTGTGGTTTGCTAATGTCTTCATGTGTTCAACTTCGAAAGATGTTTTAGTTTGATCACTATAAGGTCTCTTATACGTGTAGTCTGCAGTTCGTTTTGTAGTACCAATACTTAACTCATCTTTTTCTTTTCTGCCTAATACATCATATTCTGATTCATAAGCGATAGTTTGATATGAGTTTCTAATTAATGTTACTTTTGCGTCATCAAAAATTTGATCGCTATGAGCTAACATCTCAAATTGACCATTAAAGTGATATGATGGCACACTGCTGTTAATCAATGCTCCAACTGAAACTAATGCATTTTCATAACTTATAGATTTCGTTCTAGATACAACAGTATCACCATTCAAGTAAATCCATAATGATGTTTCGCTCCATCTGATGACTAGTTGATTCCATCCACTTGTGAGAATTGTATTATTTAATGTTTCTTGTTGTGCTTGAGTGAGTACAAGCTTATTGGCACTATTTACATATAAACCTAATGGTGTTTCTGTACCTTTTTGTAACGATAGAATCGTTCTTAACTCCGTGCCTACATCTACTGGTTTAAAGCGAATAGATAACATACCTGTATTCTTCATATTAAAATCATAAACCAGTTTTGCTTTTGAAGATATGAGGTCTTTATCGTTTCCATAACTACCATAGACGTGTATTTTTCTTGAATCATCATATTCAAATAATCTTGTTTTATCAAGCTTATATGTTCCTGCTTGATATCCAATACTTTCTGGATGGACACCTTTGTGCGAAACAAGAGTACCTTTAAGTGTAACAACATCTAACCCTTCATAGGCTTGATGATCATGATATAAGACACCTGAACGCTGTTTGCGAACAATAGTTCCATTAAAATATGGTAATGCAAGCGTATAAATTTTCAACATGTCTTCATCTGTATAATTGTATGCCCCAACAACAATGTGCGCTGCTTTAAAGTTTGTATTAGAACCTACTTGATTATCAGGTACATATGAACCAATACGTAAATCAGATAAATCCTTTGTCATCAATGTTGATGATAATTGTTCACTATAGACTAACAAGCCATTAGCAAAAACTTTTAAATATGTAATATCATTTTCAGTGAATACTTGCATACCCAATTTAACCCATTGGTTCAAGGTGTAATTGAATACCGATGATGCTATAGTTGTTAATACTGAAGATCCATAAGTAATTTTTATAAGTCCCTCAGGTGTTAGGTACATGATAATACTATCGTTATTACCGGTTTTACTCATAGTAATAACAGCTTGATCTGATGTTTTTGACGCTATGAATTTAAACCAGCCATAAATTGTTTTCTTTTTATCAAATCGTGTTTTCCATTCACCATAGTTAAATTTCTCACCTGAAAAACCTTGTGTAACTCTACGTTTATTTGCTAACAATAGGTTGTAATTGATATATGACCCATATGGTCCAAACGTAACAACAGGTGTTCTTAACACTACGTCGTCTTCTCTACTGATTCCTCTAGCATATGTCGATTTCAAACCGGTTTGTCCATTATGTTGACCATCAGTTACCAAGTAGTCATCATTAAAAGCTTTGTCCAATCGATTTACGAATCCATCAAAGTTGTATTGACTCGTTTCATAAGGCATGATGTATTCAAAACTTCTAATCACTCCGTTGATATCTATAATAGATTTTTGGATGGAATCAATATTATCAAATATGTATCTTTCAGATATCCCATCAGTGTTTGTTTTACGAATGAGTTTTCCACTTCTGTCATATGAATAATATGTAGTTACATTCTGATATCTAACTTCCGAGATTCGGTCTAGTTCGTCATATTTATATGTGCAACTTGGAGTTATTTCCCCATTGAAGGATACTGAAATCAATCTACCTCGTGTATCATAACCAAAAGTGTAATAATCACTATTTAAATGTGAACCAAATTTTTGAATAACAATTTGACTCTTTGAATTATAAGTATAATGAATGATCGTAGTTGAATTAATGTTAATTTTTTCTACAAGGTTTTTCGAATTATAAAAAAACTCATAATACTTACTTGGATCAATAATAATTTTCTTTAAATTTCGATTTTCATCATATTGGTAAGTTAATGACTCACTACCACTTTGAGCATCTTCACGAATAATTTTCATTAACTGATTAAATTCATTGTATTCTTTCTTATCCTTATGTCCAAGTGGGTCAGTTGTTTGAATGTGTCTAAATTCTGTATCATATAGATTAATTGATTCACGTCCAAACTCATCTGTCGATTTAACTAGTTGATTTTTTGTGTTAAATGTTTTTGAGTGGGATACCTTTCCAAGTGATGAATTCAACTCCATCGTGATTGGGTTTCCTTTAGAATCATAAACATGAACGACTTTATTACCTTTATTATCTTTAACCTCGGTCATTTGTCCCTTAGTGTCGTACTTGTAGCGATAGACTTCACCTTGTTTATTCGATGATTGAACGATTTGACCTAATGTGTTACTAATAGATTCACTTGATGTTTTTGCAGATGATTGATCCATAATGTTACCCAAATCATCGTAAGCATAGTGAGATTCATTGCTGTTTACATAAAGTTGTAGCGCATCAAATAAAAGAACATTAAATCCTCGATATTCAATCGATATCTTAATTTGTGTAAAGTCTGTTTTTGCTACAAACCCACGACTGACATTTTGCCAACCAGAATCGTTTGGTTGAAAAAAAACTGTTTGTACATCAGTAACAGTAGACTCATTAATAAATGATACAATGACTTTGGCTTCTTCATTTGTTAAGACTTTTCCTCTAAACCATCCTGAAAAAACGAGTTCATCTCCAAGTGTGCCTTTAACATCACATGTTTTAAACAACTTCTTGGTCTTTGTGAAGTCACCAATAAATCTCATTGTTCTTGATCCTACAAATATATAATATGGAAAATCTATACTTGAATCCACAATTCTATCAGATGAATCTAGATTTTCTCCTGTCCATTCTGTTGGCAATGAACCGACGCTTTCTTCAAAATATCCATTTGGAATTAGATTGAAGTTGACTGCATGTTCACTTGCAGCGAGTTGGAAATCATCAAGTAATAAATCGCCAGAAGTGTGTGATGCATATATTTCTAATTCAATTGTAGAATTGGTCGCACCAGTTGGGATAATGATGGTAGGTAATACAAATTTTTGCCATTTATTGGTGCTTCCAGTTAATGCAGATGTTGATACAGATGTAGTTACTGTATCACTTACCCATGAGTTCCCTGATTCATCTAAGATACCTGTTTCAGAGCCTTGAGCAAGTCTTAAAATCGTATAAGTGATGTTTGCCTTAACTACTGGGTTACCAGAGATATTAATTCTCTTCTCAAAACCAATAAAGGAATAACTACCTGGATTTACGTTGATCAGTTGAGTAATACGTGTTTGACCTGAACCGGTTTTTCTAACCAGAAGGCATTTGTTTCCAAACACACCACCATCCATTGTTTTCACAATATTGTTCGTATCAGTGTTTTTCTTCCACCCTTTTGTTGTAGTCTTATATTCACCAATTTGATTATCAAAACTAAAATCTACAATAAGGTTGCTTCTGTTTGGTTGAATTTCTGATTTGCTGGTTACTCTTCTTGTCGTGCCATCTAAACCTACAAGCTCATAGTCGGCTTTTATTGATTTGCCTTGATTGTCAATCTTGTGCTTAACTTGGCCGTAGTCATCAAAATACAAGTATTGTTTGTTGCCAAAAAAATCCTCAATGACAGTTTTATCTAATTCTCTAGAAAAATGTATCTGATTCAATATGTCGCCAGATGCATGTTTCTTACTCACAACAGAATAGACTATTTCTGACGCAAGTTGAAACTCTGTTCTATCATCATTTTTAACATCAACAACAGAATAGTATGGTTCACTTAAAGTAAATGTTGCTTTTTCAAGTTCGGTATAGATTTTCTCTTCAGAAGATGATTCAGGATCAAACACCCATTTGCTTAATGTGATGGAAGTAATTTCAGTTTGGTTACTATCATAAGTGATTTGCATTAATCTTTGCTCACTGATGAAATCAATTTCGGAGATTTTTCCATGGCTATTGTAGTATAAATTTACTCTTTCTCCATCAGAGTTTACAATAAATAATAGCTTATCTTTGGATGGATTCCAATAATAAGTTATCGTATCTCCAGAAGGCATCGTAACTTTTTCAATCTTGTGTGTATTGAGTTCAATCTTCATATTATCAGGATATCTTATCACGATGGATGCTTCATTACAAATCGCATATGCATAACTGGATAAGTCAACATAAACATCACTCTCTTGTGCAAAAATTCCAAATCTTTCAGCTTCAAGTCTTGTCATTTTTGTAAAGATTGATTCACTGCCATTTGGATGTACTAATAGTGCATAATGGGTTTCTAATTTTAATGCAAACTCGAAATTCGCTCTGAATTTGGGGCCTAAAAAATTTGTTTTGGTAAAGCCTGATAATGACTTATTATTTCTGAATGCAGTGAATGAAATTGGTGCATTCTTTGATGAAGTTTGAAGTTGAACTGTCTGAAAAACAAATTCTCCTGTTAAGTTATTTACATAACCAGTTCCTGGAAAACCACATTCAACTGGTGTATGACTTAAAAGTGGTTCTAATCCTTGTGTTTTCGAATCTTCTATAATGAAATATTCATAGATTCCTGTTCTTTCGATAATTGAAGGGTTATAAATCACACCTGGTGATGATTTTGTAATAGTTATTCCGTGAACTGAAATATTATTTTTCTTCCAATACTTCACTATCTCAGTTAAGTCCAACTCAACAACTTTATATGGTAAGTCATTGGGATTTTCTGGAAACCACCCAACAGGTACTAATGAAAATGGGACTAATATTCCCGCTTCATAAGTTGAAGACATTGCAGGTTTTCCTGTCCAAAGTACATCGGAGGGATCAAAATCTGATGTATTCCTATAAACAAAGTATTCAGATTTCTCAGTTGAATTTTGAAATATCGTTGTATCTTGGGATACTGCTAATCTCAATACTGCTCTACCAATTCTATCTATTTGATTTAAATCAAGCCCAATAAATTTCATGAGTACATGTTGATTACTTCCTGTTGCTAGATAGATTTTATCAATACCTTTAGCTTCAGGTTCTTGTTCATTTTGAATCACATATGTACTTTGAACACTAATTCCTTGATTATTTGTAATTCGTTTTATCATTTTTATTTTCTCCTTATTAATAAATTTTGATTGCTTGTCCGATACCTCTAGTACCAAACAACTTAATTGCTGACCTAATATCGATTAGATCAATTCTTATTTCTAAATTCTTTTCTAAATACTTTTTACATGCCGCAATTAATTGCACCTTTTCAAAGTACTCTAGTTGTTTTTCATCCATGATGATTAATAAATCAACATCACTTGATTGATTATTTTGATTTCTTGATAATGAGCCATATAAGTATATGTTTTGAATCTTAAAATCGTGAATCAATCTATTTTTGTATTTGATTATCTCAGTCATAAACGAATCTTTTGTGTATCTAAGTGGAGTATCTTGAATCCTTAAATCACTATTTCTAATAAAAAGCTCATTAGCAACGATAAAGCCATAAAGATAAGTCCAGTCGGTTTCAAGGTTTCTAATTGCATGTCGGTATTTTGCGATTTCACTTTGGAATATTGTGATGATGGTATAACCATTTCGAAGTAGCACATAATTCGTCAACAACATTGCAAACTGGATTTTTTTAGTTTTAACTGTCTCATAGATTGCTTTGTGAATCATCGTTGCACAGATATGACCTGATTCCTCATGATTTGAGTAATAGGACACAAGTATCTTTTCAACTTTCTTTTCACTGAGTTTTGATCCAGTTAACAAATAATAACTATCCCTAACTAAATCAGGGTTGATACCTGAACTTAATTGACTCATTAAATATTTCAGACTTTTAATGTATGCTAGAATATCTTTTTCTCTGCTATCCTTTGCAGTATCAATATCGAACCAAAGTTTTTTATAAACTTCATGAAACATATCATACTTTAAATATTTAAATAGAAACTTGATAGATCGATAAATGGTTTTGTCTGCGATCTGATATCTGTTTTTCATCATCATTTTCCGTTCATTATGGTGGTGTAAAAATTCTATACATTTTTCTTTTCCTCCTTGTCGTTGTCATCAGACAACTCTTCAAATTCAACAGGTTCAATTTCAATACCAATTTTCTTGTTGAATCCACGCTGTTCTTCGCCTAGTAATCGAACCGTATAAGTAATAATCTCAACCGTTCGATCCATTAAAGTTTTGCTACTCGTTAAAACAAATGTTGCAACCATAGAAATAATCGTAATCTTTACCGATGAATCCATGTCGGTTGCAATAATTGTAAATAACAACAAAACAACTGTAATAATAAAGAGTAGGAAAGCAAATAGTAATCCATGTGTAATACTTTTCATGAAAAATTGATTGAGGCTTTTAATCTTGTCTTTCTCGAACTCGTTTAGTTGATTTGTTTTATGTGTTTCTGTTTCTTCTTTCATCTATACCACCTCCTTATCTCGTTGATGATTTTCTTGATGCTTCGCCTAATGGTTTCTCTAGAGACATTATTGGATTTACCTATTTCTTCAAGTGTTTTATTTTTAAAGAAGTATAAGTTTATAAGAGCTTGTTCTTCTACGCTCAAATGAGAAGTAATATATGTTATAATGTTTTCAAGTATTGTTTGATAATTGTCAGCATTTATGGGTTCTATAAGAAAATCAATGTATTCAAACTCTGAATCAAGCATTTTCTTATTTAAAGAGGTATAACGACTTCTTTTTTCTTGAATAAGAACATTGATCACTCTTCGCTTTAAGCAAATAAAGATATAATCGTCAATGTTTTCGAATTTTTTCTGAAATACACCTTTCCTATAAAGTTGAACCAAATGCATTCTTTGTTCTTGTAATAAATCTTCCCTAAGAAACCAATCTGTAACTCCTACTTGATTGATAATAACAAGCATTAAATGCTTGTATTTCTCTAAAATCCTTTCTATTTCCATGTTTTCACATATGATACCAGACGAAATGTTTTATCCAACCCTTGAAGATGACCTTCAATCAACACGATTCCCCATGGATAGGTATGACACCTGGTGTTGCCCTTTCAAAAGATTAATTTTTTATCTCTACACTTAAAGACAATCTAATCTTCTGAATTGCACATTCTTTATTGTTTTTTTGAACTTAACCTCCTACTACACCATTGATTGGTGCACCGCCAAGACCATCTCCATCAAGCGTAATCAGCTGACTTTCAAATGGAACATTTGAATCTTTGGGTTCGTCATGTGCTGCTACTGAAAGAGTGAATCCTGCAGACAAAATCATTAAAACAAGCATAATCTTTTTCATATGTACCCTCCTTTCCTTGGTATAGCTTAAGGATAACTTTTGCTATCAACACAAAACAGGACAATTTTGTCCTTGAAATTTGGGAGGGAATATGTTAATAGATGAAGGTGCAGTCATTTTAGAGAGATTAAGAATCGCGAGAGGTTTCAATAGTCAAGAAAAATTTGTGGATGATATTTGTGATGTCAGACAGTATCAAAGATACCTTTCTGGGGTTTCTAGTATGCCATCAGAAATATTCATTTCCTTAATAGCGAGGTTGAATATGAGCATTGAAGAAGTGTTAAAATTTTATTTGGATACAACCAAAAAAGAAAAAAAGATCGTTCAAAGTCTTTACAACAGGCTATTGAGCGATCAATTAGAGGGTATAGATATCCTTATTAAAGATTTGAATCAATCCATATTCATTGAAAGGACAGATCGAATCCTTTTTACATTTTGCACATATCTCTATGACTATAAAAACAAGCGTTTACTAAAAACTGATTTCATTGATAGAGTAAAAGACTTAATTGATTTTGATCGATTGATGTCTTTCGAAATCATTTCAATTTATGAAATGCTAATCCTTTCAAATATCAACACTGATCTCAATCCTACAGACCGGCAACTAGTTATCGATAAGCTTTCTAAAGCATTAAAATCCTATGAAATCAACGATTTGAGTTCACTAGATTATTACCTAATCATTATGTATACTGTGATTAGAATTCATGGTACTGATAACAAACTAAGTGAAGCAATAGATTTATGTAATCTTGGTGTAAGTCTCTCAAGTCAATATCACCATTTTTATCTATTAGCCCATCTTTATTATTTGAAGGCTTATTACTTTCAGAAGTTGGATAATACTATTGAAAGAGATGAAAACATCCAATTATCAATAGTCACCTTGGAAATCGGGTTAAAAAATCAACTGACAACGAAAATAAGAAGACTGATTGAACAAGAATTTGATATTAATATATTTGATTTTGAGATAGGGTATTGGGAAAATAAAAAAAGGACAGTTCCAGTGACACCTTACGCTCATTTATCTACAAGATCATCTCAGTAACACCTGAAAACATCGTCTTCTGTGTGGCAGGAACCAAGAATTATACTGATAAAGAATTCTCAGAAAATAGACATACTTTTGAAGCACTAAAACCACTAGCAACTGGTACTTATCACAACGAAAAGTATGATAAGATTATGAATTATAAGGTCGTTATTATCTAATTTTTTTTGAAGCAAAATATGTTGCGTAAGACAACCATTAGGACAAAAAGCCCACAAATCGTTTATAACTTAACACTGAAATATAAAAAAAGGCTATCTCGTAGTTTGTTACAAGATAGCCAATTTTATTATTTGTTCAACAACTGAGTTACTATGTTTGAACCTACAAGATTGTCATATGAAACTTTCATCAGCACCAAATACACATGCATCACATTAGATGATGTATACATTTCTTTTTCAGAAACCCATTTCATAACTTAGAAATTTTAGGCATAGCTCCTTTAAACAAAAGCATATATGAAAGTATAACTACTCCTATAACTACAAAAACGTCTGCAAAATTAAAAATGGGATAATTAATTAGTGTAAAATCGAGAAAGTCGGTCACATAGTTCAATCTAATTCTATCGATAAGATTCCCTAAAGCACCGCCGATAATGATTGCTAAAGATAGTTTAAGGGCTACCTCTTTTGTTTTAAATAATCGTATTAAATAGTACGTTAATACGCCAACAACAATTGCTGTGAATATTATTAAAAATGCCTGCATATTCATCATAATGCTAAATGCTGCTCCCGTATTCCTTGCATAAGTTAAATGAAATACATCTTGAAAAATGGGTATAAATCCTAGCGGTTTCAATTGCGTTTCTGCAAGATACTTTGTCCACTGATCAACCCCCGTCAATAATATTATTATAAATATATATAACATTTTCTTCCCCCTTAATTTTAACTTCTGGTTTGATCTATCTACTTAAATACAATTATGCTCCCTTAGATTACAACTAGATGAAATTGTTTTTATTTGAAGAGACTAAGATTATCATAACCAATATGAACACAATCCCTTAACACATTCGAATCAAATCAACTATTTATTTTTGTAATCATATTTGAGTACTCTCATTGCGTTCAGAACTGCTAATAAAGATACCCCAACATCAGCAATCACGGCTTCCCACATAGTTGCGATTCCGATAGCTCCTAAGGCTAGAAACAGGAATTTGACTCCTAGTGCGAAGTATATATTTTGCCAAACAATCTTTCTGGTTCTCTTTGCCACAAAGACCGCAGTACCTATCTTTGAAGGTTCATCATTCATTATCACGACATCAGCTACATCGATGGCTGCATCGGCACCGAGTCCACCCATAGCTATACCGATATCAGCTCTCGCTAATACTGGTGTATCGTTGATACCATCACCTACAAAGAATAGTTTTCCCTTGCTCGATTTTTGGAGTAATAACTCCTCTACAATGTTGAGTTTATCTTCAGGCAACAATTCGCTATGAATTTCATCGATATCTAGCTCTTTTCCAACTGTATCAGCAACTAATTTCTTATCACCAGTTAGCATGACAGTTTTTTTAATGCCTAATGATTTCAACATTTTGATAGCTGCTTTTGAGTCTTTCTTTATCTGATCTGAGACAACAATATTTCCAACATATTTCCCATTGATAGCGATGTATATAATTGAACCCAAGGCAACAGATTCCTTGAATTCAATACCTTCTCTTTTCATCAACCTAGCATTCCCTATTGCAATGACGTCATTTTGATAGGTTGCTTTCACACCGTGTCCAGATATTTCTTCAACATCAGTTATTAAACTTTGATCAATTTGTTTATTGTATTTATTGACGACTGAGACAGCGATAGGATGATTAGAAAAACTTTCCACATAAGCTGCTTTTTCAAGTAACTCTTCTTGTGTTGCACCATTTGCTGTATTAATTTCAGTCACCGTAAACGTTCCTTCAGTCAATGTGCCAGTCTTATCAAAAACTGCAATCTCAATGTTATTTAATGCTTCTAGGTAATTCCCACCTTTAACTAAGATACCATTTCTTGATGCAGCTCCAATACCGCCAAAGAAACCAAGCGGAATAGATACAACGAGTGCACATGGACATGAAATAACTAAGAATATAAGTGCTCTATAGATCCATTCCTCAAAAGTTGCACCTTGTATAACGAGTGGTGGTATTACCGCAATCAAAACAGCCAACGAAGTGACAATTGGAGTATATACTCGTGCAAATTTAGTGATAAAATTCTCGGTTGGTGCTTTTTTGCTGGTTGCATTTTCGACCAATTCAAGTACCTTAGAAACAGTTGATTCGCTTGCGAGTTTAGTAACTTTAACGGTCAATAACCCGTTGATATTAATACAACCAGAGAGTACCATCTCGCCTTTTGTAACATTTACTGGCACAGATTCTCCTGTTAGAATTTTTGTGTCAATCGTGGAATCTCCTGACAACACTTCACCATCAAGCGGAATTCTTTCGCCTGGTTTAATGATCATTATCTCTCCAGTTTGAACGTCTTCAACACGCATTTCCACAGAAGTGTTGCCTCTTTTAATCGTTGCGACATCAGGTCTGATTGACATCAATTTTTTAATGGATCTTCTGGATCGATTGACTGCTACGTCTTGGAAAAACTCACCGACCTTATAAAAAACCATAACTGCAACTGCCTCAGGATGTTCTCCAATTGCAAATGCACCCATAGTCGCTATCGTCATCAAGAAGTTTTCATCGAACACCTTACCTCGATATATGTTATTGACTGCCTTCAGTACAACTTCTCCACCGATGATGAAATAACTTAGTATAAGTAATACATAACGAAAAACCGTTCCTTCAGCAATCAATAATCCTCCAATAAATAGTAAGATACCTATACCGAAGATGATTAAATCTTTCGTCATTGATGATTCTTCATCCACGTGATCTTCATTCTTCACATTTGATTGTGCTATCGTTACGCCAGGCTCAATTTTATCAATAATTTTTTGAACCTTTTCTTCTATACGTTTTTGATCTAGCGAATTTTTGAATTGAAGTGTCAGTTTTTTTGCTAGAAAATCAATGTTGGCACCTAAAATTCCTTCGGTTTTGTTTAATTTTTCTTCTATCTTAGCCGCACAATTTGCACAGTCTAAACCATCTATAGTATAAATGACATTTGGGGTTAGTTCACATACCTCGACATCACCCTCTTCATCTTTCACAATTTTTTTAATCGTGTCAAATAGTCTTGCAGTATTAGTTGAATCCGCAACTTGTACCTTGATTTCTTTTGTAACAAAGTTTAAATAACCTTCCTCAACTCCGTTTAACTTCTTTATCTTTTGTTCAATCTTATCTGCACAACTCGCACAGCTAATTTCTGATAAACTATATTTAATCTCTTTCATGTTTTTTCTCCATTCTACTTATGTTTTAGATGATTCATTGCTTGAGTTATTAACACGTGGACGTGGTCATCGTCAAGCGAGTAATAAACAACATTCCCCTCTTTTCGGTATTTAACCAAACGATTCTCTCTTAAGGTTTTCAATTGATGTGAGACAGCGGATTGACTGACACTAATCACAGCAGACAGATCGCATACACACAACTCGGTTTCTTTTAATGCCAATATGATTTTCATTCTTGTGGGATCACTAAATGTTTTGAAGAACAAAGTCAGAAGTGAAATAGATTCATTATCAAGCAAATTTTTATGGGCTATTTCTATTTTTTCAGGGTGAAGAACATTACATTCACAAAACTCAATGATATCTTTTTGATCCATACTAATCTCCTATCTATATGAGCGTTCATTCATATAGGTATATTATATCACAACAAAATAAGCAGTCAATGAAATTACACCGGTTTTGAACGATAATAAGTTTTTGTTGTTACTACCATGTTGAATTAAATATGTTGCGTAAGACAACCATTCGGACAAAAAAGGTCATTTTTCATCAAAAAATATGTTCCCACAATGGACGAAATTTGCACACATAGACAAAAAAAGCCATCGGATACCTATGAAGGTCATCTGATGGCTGATTTTTATTAAGTTGGGTTAAATATAGAGTGCTGTCAAGTATGTGTCAAGTATATAACAAGTGCTATTTTAATGAAAGCAACGTGATAGACTCTACATGCGCAGTGAATGGAAACATATCGAGTGGTTCAATGCTCATAATGGTGTAAGTTTGTGTTAAGACATCTAAGTCTTTCGCAAGCGTCGATGGGTTACATGAAATATAAATAATCTTCTTCGGTTTCTTTTTCAATAAGAATTCAGTCACTTTTTCACCCAAACCTGTTCTTGGTGGGTCAAAAACAATGACGTCTACTGGGATATTTTTATTTCTATTTAATACTTCAACCACATCACCTTTTAACAAATCAATATTCTTGTTCACATTTTGAATGATCGTATCTTTCGCGCTTTGATAAGAAGCCTGTACAGACTCAATGGCGTATACATTTTTCACATGTGGTGCGATGTATTGCGCTATCGGTGCGATACCACTATAGGCGTCAATCACGATGTCTGTTTTCTTAAAGTTCCCCAATTCAATGACTTTATTGTATAAGACATCGGCTTGTTTGGTATTGAGTTGGAAGAATGCGTCTGGTTTTAACGAGAACACAACCCCATTCAACACTTCATTGATGGCTTCTTTACCGGCGATTAAGTGGGTATTTTTGGTGAAGAACTCTCTTGATTTCAAATCATCATTGATGACAGAGTACACAGAGACGATTTCTTTGAATTTTTCAACCAAGTACTTACCAAGTTCAACGACTTCAGGGTCTTCTTTATAAAGAATAAAGGTGACTTGCATCTCATTGGTTGCTGCTGCTCTACGGATGATGATGAAACGAACAGTCCCTGTTTTAGAGGTATTGTTGTACGCCAACATTTTACGTTTTTCCATTTGATTGAGAATCAATGTGTAAAACTTATTGATGTCTTGTTCTTGAACTGGACAATCTTTGATCTCTACCAAATGATTGGAATTGGGTTTATACATCCCAATGACATTTTTTCCATACTTGTATTGGAGTGGTAAGCTCGCTTTGTTTCGATAATGCGTATTTGGTTCAGAAGGGATGGTATCTTTGATCAAATCTAAAGACACTGGGGTTTTCACATAACGACGAATCGCTTGAATGATCAATTCACGTTTAAGTTTGAGCGTTTCATCATAGGCGAGGTGTTGTAACTGACAACCCCCACACTCATGATAGACCGAACAAAATGGTTCGACACGCGATGGACTCTTTTTGACGATAGAAACGAGATTCGCTTTATAATACGTATCAAAATCGGCTGTAATTTCAACCTCAACTTCTTCTTTTGGTAATGCAAAATCAACAAAGATGGCTTTACGATTATGATACCCGATGCCTTCACCGTTGATCCCTAAACGTTGTACTTCGATGGTCAATTTTTGACCAATGGGGAGTTTGTTTTCCATATTAATCACCTACCTTTTGATTATACCATGTAAAACGAAAAAAAACGCCATGGATTGGCGTATTTATCGTTTTGTTTGAACGAAACGGATGGTTTCCGCGAGGGTTAAATCGAATGGTTTTAGCTCAGATAACAACGCTTTTTTCATTTTTTGGTTTGAATATTTGTGGTTTTCAGTCACCACATCGATCATCTTCATAGAATACTGTTTGTTAAAACCGATGAGTTTACGAACCAACCATAAAGGGACATGAATGATGATTTTCTTTTGTTTGGTGAAGTTGCGGATGCGTTTGTATAAATCGGTAATGGATAGATTAAAACCAGATAAGATGAATTCATCGTTATAAGGTAAGAACCCGCTTTGAATGATGGCCTTTGACAAGTCTTCAACATCGATAAAGTTATAACCACCCGATAAAGAGAATAATACACGTTTTTTAAGGACCGATTGGATTTCTTTACTGATCGGGCCAAGTTTGTAATCATTCGCACCAATGACAGCCGTTGGATATAAAATAACCCCAGATAAACCGCTTTTGATGGTTTTTCGAACATAGAGGGTCGCTTCTTTTTTGGTATAGGCGTAGTGATCACTTGGATCGATGGTTTTAAATGTGACCGGTTCTTCGATGATACCTTCGTCTTCTTTATCGATGATATCTGCTGTAGATATATAGACCAATCGTGCCCCACGGTCTTTACACACATCGGCCATGACTTGTGCTGTGGTTAAGTTGGCTTCCACCGACTTGTCATAATCACTGTTGTGTAAATCAATGTACCCGACCGCGTGGATGACAATATCGCTAATGCGAATCTCACGGTTTAAAAAATCAGGGTCGGTAAGGTCACCTAGCGTGACGACCACGGCTTTGCCTTGAAATTGAGCGAGTGGATTTCTCGCAAGCACTTTGACTTCATAGCCTTGTTGTAGTAATGTTCGAACCACTTGATTGCCAATGTGTCCGCTTGCACCTGTGACGATAAACACCATAACACGTCCTATCTACTATCATTATAACAAAATAAGCATGTGTTGTCGCACACATGCTTATCTTTGACTATTTTTTAAGGGTCACTTCAATACGATTGACTTGATTTTGCTTCAATAACTCTGAAGGAATCCATACCCCAGCCGCACGGTATCGGTTGTTCATTGGGGTGGACGATACCACTTGTTGTCCCACTTTCACTTGATTTTCAGTACCGAAGTGGTAGCTGACTTGAAGCGGGTAATTACCCATGTGGTAAGACAGTTCTAACCCATCGAGTGCTTGAGGTAACGCTGGGTCAATCCATAAGCCTTGATGGTACTGTTTGAATCCAAGCACATTCGATACCATTTGATTCAAATAAATACCTGGTCCGGAAGAGTACATACGCCAACCAGCTTTGACCGGGATGAGTCCTTGACGGACCTTTTCAAAGTCTCTTTTCGCTTCATAGCGGTCTTTAAATGCCGCGTCACTGCTTGAGAAATACACATTTGATTGACGTAACATCGCGTTTGGAACCGATTGTTGAATGTCGATTGGATTGATGGTGTATAAGGCTTCAAATGCCAAGTCTGGTTCACCTAATTTCGCCATCGCTTCGATGAAACGAATGTGGGCGTGACAATATTGAATGCCAATTTCACGACCAAAGTTCGCTGCCGTTTCTGCACGGCTGAAATAGGTCTTCAATCCACCACGATACGTGACTGCGGTATCCATCAATCTCACCCCATCTGGGTGTTTTAATACCTGTGTGATGAAATCTTTGTATTGGACGGCTTGGTGTTTATCAATCATTTCTGAGATGATCGGGCGTTTTAAAGCGAGTAAGCGATACTTTAGCCCTGTTTTTTCATCGTTTGGATGGAGTAAATAATCGATTTGATTTTGATCATTGAAGACAATGAACCCTGCAGGTACGCCAGATTTAACCATATAGGTTTCATAATCCTTTTGCATATCCTGTTTCATTTGATTCAAACGTTTCGCAATCTCTAAATGAGACAATTCAATGGATAACGTATTTAAGGCGTCAAATAACAACGCGATGGTCCAACCAGAGACCATTTTGGATGTCAAATCATGATTCGCTGGTTGTAAGGTATCGTCCCAGTCACCACCGCCATAACGGGGTAGGTGGGTATTAGGGATATAGGACGCTTCGATACAATCTAAAGTACTAACGATATGATCCAATAAAGTCTTATCCGCTTTCACAAATGCGTTCTCACGTTTTGACATGTAAGGCACACGTTCTTGTAAAATCGATAAATCTTGAGTCGCTTTCAAATAGATACCCAACGTTCTGAGTGGCCAAATGATGATGTCACCATGGGATTCATGGGCTTGTATACGGTAATAGTTGTCAAACATGAACCATTGTGGGAAATCCCCATCTTCGACGAATTGACGTCTAAATACTTTGAGCAGGATTTCTCTGACGATATCATAACGTGACGCTGCCATAAACAATTCCGCAGGGCCTTGACAGATGTCTCTGGTACCCCACGCTGCGCCATTGCTTTGTTCAAGGCCATGCGGTGAACTGTAATGCACCAACCCGTTATGGGTAAACCAAAAGGCAGATTCATTCAAAATGTCGAGTTTATGTTGAAGTTTAGGGTGTTTGAGTTGAATGCCAGTTAAGCTTTCAATGAATTGATTGAACTTCTGTTGAGATGATTTCAAATCAATAATAACATCTTTAAATGTGTCGAATGTTCCGTCGATATAGAATTCAAACGCCTCTTTTTGTGTATACTCAAAAGTAATGACGCCAAAATTAGACAACGCTTCGTTTTGACTCAACATCGTTTCGGATAAATCGATATCGGATACACGGTAACGGTATTTTAAGGTTGGATAATGATCATGAATGAAGCCATTTAGCGTTGTATCAATGGTGATTTCGTGTGTTTGAATTGTGAGTGGGATATTCACTTCATATTCCTGCGGATGCATCACCAATGCTTGGGTAACGGTGAGGTCATAGTGTTTTCCTGAAAGGGATTTAAACGTCACTTTTTGTGAGAGTTCATCCTTATCGGCGGATACCATCACTTCTAAGGTATCGTTCTCTAAGACGTAAACCCATTTACAAAAGTTAATGCCGATTTCATAATAGGATGGCATCGTCAATAAATGATTTCTACCCTCTTTTTTAAGATAAATGCGCATACCTGACAACTTATCTACATTTAAGAAGTTTCTGACTACCCCGAGTAATTTATGGAAATTGGTATTACCCAACACCACGTGTGAGGCGAACACACCATACATGAAATTGGTTTGAGCCATGATGTTTTCTGACACATGTAACATATCCCCATGGATGATCATGTGTCCGTGCGGTCTTTCTACCAAGAGTTCTTTGGCTTGAGAGACCACATGGGTGTGTTCATTGGTAAAGAACGATAATAATTGATCCTTATGTTCTATATGAGATTGGTTTGGATATAACGCTTTAAGTGTTTTTTCATCCACCGGTTTACCAACAATCACATCTTCATTGTACAAGAATGGTTTCAAACGTTTGGGTTGGGTCAAACGATACATCGTCTTAATAAAGTTATACGTATCTAAAACGGCGAATTTTTGGGAAACAATGCCTTCATGGAGCGGTTTATAATAACCATAGAAAACCACCGAGGTCGGTTGATTGAGCTTGAGTGGTTCGGACTGAAGGGTAATATATGGAAACTCATATTGGTAGTTTTCATTCGCTAATTTGGGTTCAAACAACGCTTTTGGTTCGTTGGTTAATTTATAAGACAAACCAAAGAATTGTGTCCCGTCGGTGACGAAACCAACGTTTTTAGTCAATGACCCTATTTGTAACACTTGGGTATCCCCTTGGTTTTGTCTAGAACAAATGGTGTAACCAAATTGATCTTTAAATGCTTGGTGGTCAATGTATTGTGCTGTATAAGCTTCGGATGCGAGGACAGAACCGGTAGAAGCGATGCCCACATCTTGACCATAGAACAAATCATAGACCCCATCTAAGGTCTTTTTGCCCAATAACACATCGTAGACCCACGCGTGGCCATGAAGTGATAATACCACTTGATAATCGATACCAAACGCTTGTCCTTGATAGACCGCTTGGTTACCAACAATCTCAAATGCGGCATTCGATTGGATGCCTAACAGTTTTTTGTAACTATATTTGCCATCATGAAAACGTCTTAAGTATAAGTTAGAAACCGACCCATCTAAGAGATTCCCACGCAATAAGTTGATTTGATTGTGGTGATACCTAATTCGAAATAAATCGCCGCTTTCTAGCAATTCAAAAACGAGATCGTTACTCGATAACAAATGTTTTTTAATGTCCATTTTTAGTTGCATATCATAACCCCCTAGACACGTGTGATGTCGGCTTTAAGTATTTGATTGGATGCATTTCCGACTTGAATGCTGAATTTGCCTGGATCGGCGTAAACGGATAAATCACTGTGAACATAGACCAAATCTTGTTCTGAGATGGTAAAGGATACCACTACTTTTTCATGGGCTTTTACCCACACTTTTTTGAATTGTTTTAATTCTTGAACAGGTCTCGATACCTCTGCACTATAGTCTCGGATGTAGAGTTGTACAGTTTCGTACCCATCGATATTGGATGTGTTTTCAACATCGACTGAAACGATAATCGTGTCTTTTTCAGTCATCTTTTGAGTAGAAAGTGTTAAATTCATAAGTTTAAATGAGCTATAAGATAACCCAAACCCAAATGGATACAATGGGGTATTTTGTTCATCCAAATAAAAGGATGTGAATGGGTTCCCATCGTTTTTAAATGGTCTACCTGTATTCAAATGGTTGTAATAAATCGGTACTTGACCCACATGTCTAGGGTAACTCATGGTGAGTTTACCCGATGGGTTATTCAAACCAAATAATGTTTCTGCAATCGCTTGTTGAGACATGGTCCCTAAGAAGAATGTATCTAAGATGGCACTAACTTTTGGTTCAACTTTGGTAAGTACGAGTGGTCTACCATGGAATAAAACCAAGACCACTTGCTTGCCTAACTGATATAAAGCATCAATCAATGCTTCATCTTGTGGTTTTAAGGTGATATTGACTTTTGAATGGGCTTCACCCGATTCAATCTTGTGTTCACCGACCGCGACCACGACAACATCGGCGTCTAATAAACCAGCATATTCTGTTTCAGATAAGTTAGAAAGCGTATTTTGATTTGAAATCAAGTTGGGTTTAGCATACTCGGATATCGCTTCATATAGCGGTATACAGTCTTCGTGACGACCGTGCCAATGCCACGGACCAATGGTATCGGTTAAAGCGACGTATTCGCCCATCAAAGCGATTTTTTGAGTCTTTTTGAGTGGTAAAATACCATCGTTTTTGAGTAAAACCATCGATTCTCTCGCCACTTCTAATGCGACTTTCTTATTTTCATCGGATAAAACAAATGTTTTCTCTTTGATTTCATCCGCACCTTTGAATGGGTCTTCAAATAGCCCTAAATCTTGTTTGAGTTTGAGTACGCGATAAACGGCGTCATCCAACAAAGCCATCGGAACTTCATTCGATTCAATGAGCGATTTGAGGTTTAAGACATAAGATGAGGTGGCCATTTCAATGTCTAATCCGCCCAAAATCGCTTTTTTAGCGGCTTCACGGTCATTTTCTGACGTGCCGTGTTCGATGGTTTGTCTTAAGGAATCATAATCCGAAATGACCACACCATCGAATTGCCAATCTTGTTTTAAAACATCTCTTAAAAGGTATTTGTTTTGAGTCGCTGGGATGCCTTCCACAATATTAAATGAGGTCATTACCAAACGAGCACCCGCTTCTACCGCTGCTTTATAACCAGACATATAGTACTGGTGTAAGTTTAAACGAGAAAGATCGACGGTATTATAATCACGACCTGCTTCACTCGCGCCGTAAGCGGCGAAGTGTTTCACACAACTCGCTAAGTTACCGACTTTGTCAATGCCATCATGTTGATAGCCTTCGACCATCGCTTTCGCATAGACTTGATTTAAATATGGGTCTTCACCAAAGCCTTCAACGACCCTACCCCAACGTGGGTCACGGGATAAATCCGCCATTGGCGAGAATGTTACGTGGATTCCTGCCGTTTGTGCTTCTAGTGCTGAAATACGGGCTGCTTTTTTAACCAATGTAGGGTTAAAGGAAGCGGCCATGGCGAGGGGCACTGGGAATATGGTTTTATAGCCATGAATGATATCCGCCATAAAAATGAGCGGTATTTTGTGTCTGCTTTTTTCTAAGTATGCTTGTTGTACGCGTTTCATTTCGGAAGCATTGCCAATCCCCAAAACAGACCCTGATAAAAACACTTCGGATTCTTTTAATCCCAACGCTTGGATGGGGCCATACACTTCTTTTTTCAAATCACCGATGAAGAAAAAGGGTGCCAGTTGCATCAACTGTCCGATTTTTTCTTCGATGGTGAGGTTCTTCATCACAGTTTCAATGGATATCATTTCAATCCCTCTTCTCATAAAATATGGTGGCGTAATATGGTTTTAATGTATTGTGTTCGCTTGCGTTTGTTAGTAATATGTCTAAATTGTCTACCTTAATTGGGTTTTCGATATTCGCACTGGTCCAGTTACAAACCACCAAAACGCGTTCTTTAGGTGTGGTGCGTTCATAGATGAATAGGTTAGGGTTTTGATCCTCTAATAAGTGGAAATCACCATCGGTAAATACATCGTATTGTTTACGCAACTTGAGTAATGTTTTTAAATAAGACAAAATGCCATTGGGGTCTTTTGAATCCAAATCACGATTGATCCAAATGTGATTTGGATTGACTTTTAACCAAGGGGTTACCGTTGAGAAACCACCGTAGGCTGAATCATTCCACTGCATCGGCGTTCTAGAGTTGTCTCTGCCTTTCGCGTAAATCGAATTCATAATATCAGCTTCAGGCCAACCTTTGGTCTTTAATTCTTGATAAATATTTTTGGTTTCGATGTCACGGTAATCTTCGATCGGTAATTGAATACCGGTCATACCAAACTCTTCACCTTGATAAATGTAAGGTGTGCCCTTCATACCGAATAACAACGTGAATAACATTTTCGCGCTGTCCTTACGGTAAGGCTCTTTGGGATTCCCATAGCGGGATACCGCCCTTGGTTGGTCATGGTTCGACCAAAATAAGCTGGCCCAACCTTGGTGTTTAAAGAGTTGTTGGGTATGGTTTAAGGTTTGTTTTAAAGCGATTAAATCGAGTTTTTTTAGCACCCATTTGCCTTGACCTTGAACCTCATCCAACGCGATATGGTCAAATTGAAAGACCATGTCTAAGGCTTTTTGTGTCGTGGTAATCTCATTGGCACGCTTCAAAGAAATGCCTGGCATTTCACCCACGGTGAAGACCTCTTTACCTTTAAAACAAGTCTCATACAGTTCTTCTAAATAAGTTTCAAGGTACGGACCATCGGCGAGTTGTTTTTGATGGACATCTTTGCCAATCAAATCAATGACATCGAGTCTAAAGCCATCAAACCCTAAATCCAACCAATGGTTGATCATCTGATAGATTTCTTGTCTTAAACGCGGGTTTTGCCAATTCAAATCGGGTTGTTTTACGCTAAATAAGTGAAAATAATACTCGTTCAAATGCGGTACAAATTGCCAAGCAGACCCACTAAACACAGAAGTGATGTCGGATGGTTTTTCAGACCAAATATAATAATCATAATATGGATTATCTTTACCTTTAAGGGCTTCTTTGAACCACACATGTTCATCCGAGGTATGATTCAACACCAAATCCATGATGACTTTCAAACCTTTTTGATGGGCAGTGGTTAAAAGCACCATGAGGTCTGCTTTTGACCCAAACATCGGGTTGATTTGGTAATAATCTGAAATATCATAGCCGTTGTCATCCATCGGTGATTGATACACTGGCGATAACCAAATGACATCGATACCCAAGTCTCTTAGGTAATCGAGTTCAGAGGTAATGCCATTTAGATCCCCAATCCCATCGTGATTGGTATCTTTGAAACTTAGTGGATAGATTTGATAGACTACTGCTTTTCGATTTTTTTCCATCCCAATACCCCCATTCCGGTTTGAATGATTGGATGACTCATGTATGCATTCTGGACATCTTTGGTTAAATAGGCATTTGCCATCAATAACTCTAAACCTTTATCTAAGGCATAATCTCTGGTTGAAATCCAAGGTTCTTTTTCGAAGTTGTAAGAACCCACCAAACCATACTTACCCCAAAGCTCAGGTTGATTCGCCATATGTTTAATGGCTGGTAAGCAAATCTCTTTCGCAAACGGTAAACTGCCTACCATCGCTGAGGGTGAAATGGTCCCGTTGGTGTAGTATTTGCCCAACATATTTGGCAATGCATTCGCAACATAATACCCACTCGGTGTATAACCTGCGGTTAAGCCAAAGCTGTATTTGTTGAATGTTTTAAATGCTTTTTGGTGTCTCAAACAAAAGGCACGGTGTGCATAGGTCGCGTTTCTGGCGTTATTGAACCAAGAAATCCCTTGACGGTCCACGACATCCTTCAAATCCAACCAGGCCAGTGGAAATTGATACACAAATAATGTGTTGCCTGGTGTGATGATGAATCGGTGTTGTTGATACGATTTATAGATACGGTCAAAGCCTTCATATAAAGCATTCGACAGGTTGTGGTCTTTGTGAAGTCCAGCAATCATGACATACATCATGAGTTGTTCTGCAAACATCCCCCAGTGGTGGATGAATCCAGGTCTACCATGGACATAATCCCCATCCTTATCGGGATTGTAGGCCATGTATAACCTTGGTTTACCTTCATGGGTATGCACCAGCATATCAAAATCGATACGATGAATGATGTCATACGCCAATTGGTGAATGGTGTCGTCTTTAAAATACGCATCTACTGTGATGACACCGTTTAATGCGAGGGCGGTGTCGATCGTCGAATACTCACAATGACCGAGTCGTTGTGCGGTATGGATATCGACGAAGTGTGCGAAAAAACCTTGATAGTGACTCACATGGTCTCGTAAGGTAATCAATGTTTGAATGACTTTCTCTCTCGCATCCTCATAAGTCATATATTGATTCGCTACCCCAACCACGTAAGCAGAAAGGGTAAATCCAACGGAAGCGATGGATGCGACATGGGGTTTTTCGGTATGATCAACGGTCATACCAAACCCAGGTTCTGATTTATAATTCGTTTCGCCCATGAAAAAATCAAAGGCCGTTTTTTGTATGTGCTCAATGAGCATTTGGTTCGTCATAGTCCACTCCTGGTCAAATTGAAACGTTTAACCTCATCTATTTTACCCCATTTTCCTAGGGTTTTCAACCGAAACCCTAGGATAAAAGGGGTTATTTTATTTATGTGTTTACTTTGGTAAAACCTAGGTTTTCTAAACCTACTTGGATATAATCGATTTCCATATGGATTTTCCATACCATACCAGACATGTAGTTTTCTAACATGACAATCGAAATCCCTTTATCGATGCCAATGATGTCATTGGCGAACCATCCATTGACGCCAACACTCAGGTTATATGAATCTTTAAATCCATACTTACTGAAATACGATGGGAACGTACGATAGTTTTTCATCGCTGCGATGGCTTCTACGGGTTTAAAGACAATGGATCCAATCGCGCCATAGGCAGGCACTGTGCCGTCATTGAAATGAGCATTACCTGCAGATGGTCCACTACCATAGTTGCCTTTATAGCCGTTTGGACCGTCAGCTGCTGACATCCCCCAAGAGTTTGCGTTGATGCCTTCATACAGTGGGGTTAACGTTTTTGCGTATGCGATGGCTGCTTCGGTTGCGTGAACGCTATTGGTAAACCAGTTAAAACCTTGCGCATCATTATATTGAGCAAAATCGATCCATGCGTGTGAATATTGGTGTGTGAATAAGCTACCGGTATGGGTCGAATAGAACGCACCATACTCAGGGGTAGCGGAGTGTAAGGTTGATGATAACTTCATACGATTATAAGCACTCTTACCCACTGGGAAAGTTGGGCTACCCGCTGCCAATACATACAACATCAACTGTTCGGCATAGCCGCCCCAATGCCCTTCAAAACCACGTTCAGGCCAATACCCCATATAGAAACGGCTTTGGCTGGCATCGTAATACCAGTTCCATTCAATCGCTTCATAGAGTTCTCTCGATAACTTTTCTGTTCTACCACCAAAGAAACGACCCGCAGTCAGTGCCCCATTGATGAATAAAGCGGTATCGATGATCGATACTTCACTTTCCCATACACGTGCCCCTGTTTGCATGTCCATGAAGTGGAAAAAGAACCCATGACGTCTATCTAAATTGCTCATAGAAACAAGTGTTTGATAGGCACGTTCTTCGCCTTCTTCTCTTGTGATAAAGCCATTTTCAACCCCAATCGGAATCGCGGTTAATCCAAAACCTACAGACGCGATGGATGCCACAGTACCGATTTGATTCGTATTCGTGTGGAAACGGTCAGGAATGAGACCATACCCTGCTTGTGCCGTGTTGGTATTTTGGGTTTCCCAAAAGAAATCAAAGGCGAGTTCAAGTTCTTCTAAAACAACCGGATCCACATCTTGTTTAACATCTGTACGGTAAGACTTGGTATTGATTGGGAAAGGGTCTTGACTGCCCCCACCACACCCGTATAAACCGGTTAAAAACAATAAACCTAAAACGATGAATGCTAATTTTTTCATAACTATTCTCCTGTGATGCCGGTCTTTTCGACGCCTTCAACAAACCAACGTTGCATGGTGAAGTAGACGATGATCATCGGCAAGATGATGAGTAAGGTCGCCGCCAAGCGAACGCCTTCATTGAGCATAACTAAGTTTTGATTGCCCCCGGATACCGCTTGGTATTCAGAGACGAAATTCGCTAACTTGAGCTGTAAATTGGCATTGCTAGAGTCTAGGAATAAACTTGAAATATAGGTTTCATTCCAATACCATACCAAACCAAACAAGAAACTGGTGATGTAAGCTGGTACCGATAGGGGTACCGCCATTTTAAAGAAGATATACCCTTGGCTAGCCCCATCGATTTCAGCCGCTTCATTCAATGATTTCGGAATCATTCTAAAGAATTGATAGAAAATCAAAATGAATATCGCGGAATTCAACCCCTGACCAAACAATGCTGGTAGGATGATGGAAAATGGGGTTCTGTATAGGTAGAGTCTAAAGAACATAACATACCTTGGAATCATATAAACCTGTGGTGGAATGATGAAGGTGAGTAAGACCAAGACCAACCATACTTTCTTAAACTTAAAGTTGAATGTTGCGAACCCATAGCCAATGAGTGAGGTCACAGCCGTTTGAATCAACGCGGGTAACAAGGTGACCAACCAACTCTTATAAAACGTACTGAAGTAGTTTAAAACCCTAAATGCACTTTGATAGTTGCCCATGAAAAACTCAGATGGAATCCAGTTGATCATCGGGTTGATGATATCACTTTGGCTCTTTAAGCTGTTGGAAATCATATACAACATCGGATACAAATAGACAAAGCCAATAGATATCAATAATACATAGATGGCCACTTTGAAAATCATACCATCTGTAAAATGACGGCCGAGGAAGAATTTTTGTATGGTCGCTTTACGATTTTGCATACTTAAGTCCTCCTTCTACTGTTCTTGGTTCTAAACAAGAACGCGACTAAACCAATCGTGATGAATACAACCAAAGCGTAAAGCCATGCCATCGCGGAAGCCATACCAAACCCAGTCACGGTATTGAACATGTTTGATTTGATGGAAAGAATGACTTTATTTTCCGAGAATGTGGTCAGTAAAACGATGGTATAAATCGTATTGACAAAGATGAGACTCGATAGTGATGGCATCGTGATTTTCCAAAAGGATTGCCACGGACCAGCACCGTCGATTTGTGCGGCTTCGTAAATTTGACCATCGATTTTTTGAAGACCAGCGATGAAAATCAAGATTTGAACCCCACTGAACCAAAAGATGATGATGATTTGTGAGAACAAATCGACAATCGGTTTGGCTAGTCCAGGGTTAAGTGTCGATTCAATGATGGTGATGAACCCATACGAATCAAAAATATTGGTGCCCCCAGCCCCTTGAGATATGAGCTCATTGATGACTGGACCCGATGAAATGATGACAGGTAAGAAGAAAATCGATCGGAAAATGCCTCTGCCTTTGATTTTCTGATTGAGTAGTAACGCAATCAAAATGGAAAATACCACGATGACTGGGATTTGTAAAACCATTTGTTGTAAGAATGCTGTTAAGGACTCCACAAAGACAAACCCTTGTTCAATTTGGAATATCTTTAAGTAATTATCAAACCCAACGAAGGTGGTTCTAATGCCATCTGCAGTAAATCTGACGTCATTTAAACTGTAGAAAATGGATGTGAGTAATGGGTAAACCATGAAAATGAGGAAACCCAGCACCCATATGCCAATGAATGTGTACCCATAAATGTTTTCACGGGTAGCTCTGGCCATCGGTTTTTTCATAGGACACCTCCCATGGTTTGTGACAAGATGACCCCTTGTTTCACCACGATATAATTCTTTGGTAAAACCACACGACCCTCAGCGATGACCATTTGGTCTAAATAATTCACATAAATGGTGGTGTCGTCTTCGTAGACCACTTTAACCACGCCTTCTTGTAAAACCGTTCTCGACTCGATGGTTTGACCTTGAACAAAGGATAATGCCCCATTGACGAACGCATAATACGTTTCAATGGCTGGTTTAAGGTCGGTAAATCTCGAGGTATAAATGTGTCTTAAAGCGGTGTCTTGTAAATTTTTAGAGGAAGCTTCTGTGACGATAAAGGATAAATTTACACCATAATCGATGCTTCTTAAGAGTTGGTCTCTCGCATAATCATAGAAATTGGCGTTGGAACCAAATAAGTCCATTGACCCTTTTAAGACGATTGGGATAAATGGTACGGTATCACTAAAGGATAAATATTGTGAAGAATACATTGGTAAGTCGAAATAAGTGTCCATTCGTCCCCAAAGGTAAGCATACGCATCATACAAAGCGGTTTTCATCGTAGCCTCACTTAACAGGGTTTGGAATATTTCGATGGATTGTCCTAAACTCACGCCTGTGCCATAATCGGCATATAAGGTATTGCCTAAAGAATGTACTGCCAAACCATCGACATCATATTTCGATAATCTGTGTTCAGTAGCCTCGAAACTCGATGTTACTTTTGAATGTTTGAGCAAAAAGCGATTGTGGTCTATTTCAACAAAACGATAGCTTTGTTCATTGATTTTCTTGGCCAAATCGGTGAACCCTTGATAGTCTCCCGAACGGCTACTGGCTTTGACTGCGTCCGTAACAAAATAGAGGGCTGCTACTTGTGCTTTTAAAGCTTCAATATCTTTGGAAGAACCCAAACGATTGGATAGACCGCCATAGGTTGGACCATCCCAGGCAGCACCGGTATTGGTAAACCCATCGTAGGCGACAATGATGTTGTCCATCGTTAAGGATTCAATCATCGTTCTTAACGCGTTTAACTTGGTCATGACGATGGTATCCGAAAACAGAATGCCATCTTTTTTGACCAAACCAATGGATTCAAGTTTGAGTGGCGTAGGACCGACACTCGGGGTTTGACGTGTCAATTGGTTGCTTGAAATAAGCTGTTCGCGGTATGCTTTTGCCATCCCAACATAACTTGCATCCTCATTGACAAGCATTTGATACTTGATTTTAATGTCAATCGGATTACGATTTTCCTGCATGAGGGTGATGACATTGCCTGCTTTATCGATCGGTTGATTGTAAATGCGACGATAGATAAATTCAGTAAATATCGCGTTATACGGCGTTAAATTGCCGGCGTAGTTGATGGTTAAAACCCCATTTTCCGCACCAGATTCGATGGTTGCGAACATCGCATTTTGTTCTATGCCATGGACAAAACCAAACACAGGGGCGTACAATTGGGTCCCTTCAGATATCATACGATTTAAATCCGATTCTGTATTGAAGGATAAATTCGGTGAATAAAATTCTTTAGAGTATGGATTGGCGGTCACTGCCTTCGGGTATCTGACCAATGCACCTACGCCATCTGGAACAAACATATACCCAGGGATGGTATCTTCTTTAACTGCCCCTAAGTAAGGGTACACATAGAGGGACGCGATTTTGAAACTACCCGATTCAACAATCGATTCATTGGGGATTTCAACGACGATGCCTTCACTTAAAAATTGCACTTTCAAGGTGATGGCGATTCTCGATATTCCAAAACGAATGGTAGACTCAAACCCATTGTCGATGATGCGCGTGGTTTTAGAGGTATTTTCTGAAAGAATAAACTCCTCTGTTCTCGCATTATTCGCCGTATTGGTGTTATAAGAGTAAATGTGAATCGCACTTCTCACACGGCGTTGCCAGTTATTAGACAAACCTGAGGTGGTGTAATCAATGGTACTTGAGAACATATAACCACGTTCGTTTTCAATCATGAATGACAATGAACTCATGTCAAGATAGACATTACCTAATTCGGTTGGAATCACGGTATGCTCAGGGTCAACAGTATAAGGACTGGTGACTGCCGTTAAATCATCGACTTGAGTGTATCGATTTGATGACACATAATCGGTGATTTGTGAGAAACTCGGGAGTGGTTGATCTGCAGAGGTCAAAATCGCACTATCGATAGCGACTTTCACGCCCAAACCCAATGCTAGGATGGATATCAAAATCCATACTTTAATACGGATGTGTCTAAACACGGTAGATCACCTCCTTAATGATCGAAACAACAAAGTCCCACACTTGACCGATGAATGCGTAGATGAGTAACCCCATCAAAACCAAAATAAGCATACCAAAGAGAATCAATAAGATGCTCTTAATGGTCTCTAATAAGGTATAGTTGTGGACTTCTTTTAAAGTATAAACGAATAGGAAAATGGTGTAATAGAAAACCACTTGATGGTAGAACGAGTAAATAAAGGCTTCATTATACGTTAGGAAGTGAGACAAAATCGTCATCACTGGGATGAATAAGATGAATGGAATCAAGGCGTAAGCTGACATCACAAATACATCTTTAAAACGACCTTCACCATCCGAGAATGTGGAAACCAAATAGTTCACAACGACATATAAACCAAAGACGGTCAGTACCAAACTGAGTTCTTGAATGAGGTTTCCGACAAAATGATTTCTAAACAGGAATCCCGATAAGTAAGTATCGGATAGATAAACGATGATGAATCCTAAAAGGATGAGTGACCCACTCAAATAACCACCTTTGTTTTCCCGTTTCACATAATAGACTAAATCAGCGGGTTTCTTAAATATGTTTTTGGTCAAACGAATTTGAGAAACCACTCGGTAGGATTTAAAGGTATTCACTTTATCTTGAATGGTTGAATAGAATGGTAAGTACTCAACACTTCTTCTTGAAACCTTATAAACCACCCATAATCCAAGACCAACCAGTACCCAAGTCACCAAATAATTCTGAATGGCGACATTACGGATTTCCCAATAGGCATTCGAATAGCCTGCCAAATCTTTGGCTTCAAAGAATGCATCTAGAGCATCTTCAAAGTTACCTTCTTTGACCAAGGCTTCACCCAAAGCGGCATGTGCTAACGCAAACCCGGTATTTTGTCTTAAAATTTCTTCCCAAATGGGTTTGGATTCTAAATACTTACCATCGTTGTATAGGGTAACCGCGGTATGAACTAAATCCACGAACACAGTTCTTTGGTAAATTTGAATGTTGTTGTAAATACGGTCTAATACATAAAGATTCCCTGCCTCATCGGTTGTAATACCCGATGGGGTATTGGTTAGACCGAGGGTTTGTTTCATGGAACTATCTTTGGTATTGAATTGGAATAACAATCGACCATTGGCGTCATATTCATAAATATCACCTGTGGTGGATACCATATAAATATAGTTCTCATCGTTCATCCATATGTCTGCCAATGCCGTATTAGGGTATAAGGTATCGGATAATAGTGTATTCACCCCAGAAATATTCAATCGCTTAAATGATTGACTGAAATTGATGTTGGTGGTTAAAATAGACCCCTTTTGACCGAGTGCCACATTGGTTGGTGATGGTGGTAGAGAAGATGCTAAATCAGAATCTTTAACGAATAAATTGTATAAAAACTTTCGGAAACTGATGGTAACACTGTTGATCCCTAAGTAACCGACAAACTCACCAGCGTAGTTAAGCTGAATGATCCCTGAGGTAGACCCTTCACCCACGACGTAAATGGCGTCATTCGAACCAACCACGACTTTGGTCGGCAAGAACGCATTGTTCGCACCAAAGATTGGAGAAGTTGGTTTGGTGATACGGGTATGAATGGTTTTCGTATTGAGATCTAAAATGAACACCGTTCGCGCATCTTTATCTGCAACATACATCGATTGCCCATCGACAAATACCCCGGTTGGGGTGACGAATTCTGGGGATTCAAACGTATCGATGAGTGTCCCATCGAGTTCAACCCATAAAATGCGTTTGTTGCCGGTATCAGCGATATACAGTTGATTGTTCTTTTGATAGATATCTTGTGGGTTTTTGAGATTTAAATCACTCAATGTGCCCACAGGGATATAAGCGGTTTGGGTCTGAACCAAACGGTTGTATTCCCCCAAAGTATAGGTATTGTAGGGAATCCCAGTGGTTGCTTGAGAGGCTTTGGTTTGGATGGTCGAAAATAGGAATCCAAACCCTAGTAAGATACACATCAATCCAATGATTTTTTTCATGATGATCTCCTACTTAATCCCAGAGTGTGCCATGGTATTCATGACTTTACTCTGTAGGAAAATGAAGATGATTAAATTGGGTAAGAACATGATTAAGCTGGCTGCCGCACTCATCCCAATCCCAACCACTTGGTTGGATGCGGAAGAGAGGGTAGACATGTAATAAGCGAATGTTCTCAAACTGTCGGAATTGATGTAGGTTGCGGACACATCGGCGTTATTCCAAACCGATTGGAAGGATAAAATCGCGATGGTTGCGAGTGCTGGTTTGATGAGTGGTAAAATGATTTTCAAGTAAATGGTGAAATGATTCGCGCCATCGATTTTAGCTGCTTCTATCAGTTCATTGGGAATTTGGTCAATGAATTGTTTAATTAAGAACAACCCAATAGGCACCGCTAAAGCGGGGATGATGTGCACCCAAAAGGTATCCACCAAACCAAAACTTTCGGTGATGATGTATCTTGGAATGATGACGGCTGTACCAACAAACATCATCGCGATGGTATTGATTTCAGAAAGCACTTTATTGATATGAAATTTCATTTTAGATAAAGCATAACCGGTGATACTACTGAGAAATATCGATAAGAAGACAACCAATAAGGTAATCACAATCGAATTAAATAAGTATCTTGATACGGGAATTCCTGTGGTGGTGGACGCTTGGAAGAGTTCAATGAAATTATCCCAAGTCGGTCTTTGAACAAAGAACCTTGGTGGGTATTCAATGAGTTCATCAAACGGTTTAAACGCATGGTTAAAAATGTATGCTAGCGGCAGTACCATGACTGCCGCAAATGGCAACACAAAGAGTAAATAGGGCAATTGTGAGAGATGAAATTTGTCTGGATTGGTTCTAATGGCTTGAAATTTTGGCATCTTTTCCACCTAGTCCCTTTCTCCAAATAATCTGTACGCAATCTTGCTAAAGAAATAGATCAATAAGAGTAACGCTACCGATAGCGCTGCCGCGTAACCCATATCGTATCGAATGAATCCGAAGTCTTCAATGTGGTTGACAATCAAAGACCCCGCATAGTTCGGTGTTGGGTTACTACCCGATAATTGAACCCCAATGGCCCCCGTTGAAAATGCTGTAACAATTGCCATCACAGCACCAAACAACATCTGCGGTTTCATCGAAGGAATCGTGATGTGGATGACTTCTTGGAAGCGGTTTTTAACCCCATCCAAATAAGCGGCTTCATAGAGTTCTTTATCGACATTTAAAATACCGGCAAGCATCGCTAAGAACCCAACCCCCATGGACCCCCAAAGGGTGACTAATACCATGATGGTAAATAAGTATTGAGGGGATTGTAAGAACGCAATCGGTTCAACGATTAAACCCAGTTCTAAAAGAATATAGTTTAAATAACCACTCGAATCTCCCGCAAAGAAAACTTTCCAAATGACGCTCATGGTCACCCCAGCCGTTAACGATGGGGTGTATAAAATCACGGCTAAAATGGTTCTTAAACGGTGCGGTAACTGAGCCAAACACCACGCTAGAACGAAGGATAATACATACCCACCAGGTCCAACCAAAATAGAGAATTTAATGGTGTTAGAAAGGATGTATTTCATAAATTCTTCGTCGCTGGTCAGTAAATAAATATAGTTGTTCATCCCGATGGGTTTCGGTGAACTGACCAAATCATAGGTTGTAAATGACAACAGAATCGCGAGTAAAATAGGAACTACAATGAAGACAATAAATAACAAGGTATACGGTAAAGCGAACAAATAAGCCGCTTTATCGTCCTGTTTGAATTGTCGTTTTTCTGTTTGGATGAATTGTTGAAGTTTATTCATGGTCATTCACCCACCCTTCGACGATACTTCGATTTGGTATGATGAATGGTTTAATGGATTCTCCCCTTGAATTGATATAACCAAACTCCAACATCTTTCGACTGATTTCTTTATTCATCTTGAGAATGCTGTCGGTCATGGTACTTCTCAAATTGGCATCATAAAAGACCACACTGTTTAGGGTATTGGACAATTCACGTTCCACCATATATGACCCTGGAATCTTCGGTACTTCTCTCAAATGGGTCCATTGTTCTAAAATAATGTCTTGATGGGCTTTGTTCCAATTGAGTTGTTCAAAGGCTTCGATATTGGCAGTATTCCATAAGTATCTGGTACCAAGTGTATTGATCAAAGTATTTGAGAATAATACTTGGGTTTCAGTAGAATGCCACCACTGCATGAATGCCCAGGCATCGTCTTGTTTTTGGCTCTTTTTAAAGAGGATGCTCGCTTGTTGTGCCCCAGGCATGTCGCGGTGAATTTCACCTTCGCGTTCTACCCCAGGCACCAAGGCGATATCCCATAAACCTTTGATTTCAGAGGCTGCGTTGAGGAGTTGTAGGTACATCCCAAAATCAGCGATACCGACAGGGATTTTCCCATAACGGAAACTATTAAAGAAGCTTGGCACTTGATAAGACAAGCTGTATTCTCTGTATAAATCCGCCATAAATGTCATGGCTTGAATTGTGTTTTCATTATCAATCGCTGCGGATAAACCATCCTCAGCGTATAATTGACCACCAAATTGGAAAATGAATGGTGCTGTGGTATCAAATGATTTCAAACTGGAATTATTCGATAGTGGGACATAAAAACTCATCCCATAACGTTCCAGAATGGGTAACATCTCTAAGACATCATCCCACGTGTTTGGTACATCGAGTTCTAATTGATCTAAAATGTCTTTTCGATAAACGAGGACATAGAAGTTTTCAGTTTCAGGCAACCCAAACAATTGGTTGTTGTATATCATCGGCACCACTTGTTCTGGATTAAATACTTGAAGGGTTTGTTCAAACCCAGGCATCGAGGATAAATCGACGAGCATCCCTCGCATACCGTAATCGTTTGGAATCCACGCCGATACCCCGAGTGCCACATCGGGTTGTTGGTCAGCTGAGTTTGCGAGCAACAGTTTACCATCATCGTTCATGATGGAAACTTTGACTTTAATCCCGGTTTCCTCCGTAAATACGCCATCGGTAATACGCTGAATGAGGTCGACATATTGTCTCGAACGGTTGACCCAGACTTCGATTTCGTCATCAGCTACCCCTTCAGAATAGGATGGGTTGATAAAAGAAGCGAAAAATCGTTGGACGCCAATCGCGATGGACTCAAAGAAACGCGCATTCGGTCTTGGTAATTTTGGATCGCCATGAACAAAAAACGCATCCATGACGAGGGGTTGTTGTAAAACCACATCGATTTGACCCGAGATGAGGGTAACCGCTGACGATGACCCAGTGGATAACAAGGTTAAACGTCTTGGAATTTCATCGATGTCGTTGATGAGGGTTTGAATTTTGGATTTTGCTGCTTTTAAATCGGAAACGGTTTTGGAATCCCCTTGATACCCATAGAGTTGATCTAATGCTTCAATGACTTCTGTGAGTCCAACGGTCCAGGATTCTAAACGTGTGTAAATGTCTGGGAAATAGGCAATCATATCCCAGTCGATCGATTTATCGACATTGTTGCGGGTAAGTTTGGTTACTTCTAATCCGAATTGGGTCATTTCATCCGAAATCATGCGCATTTTTCTCGCAATATCGATGAATAGACGGCTGTCGACTTCGAGGGTGATGGTATCCCCTGGTTCTAGATAAAATAGATAAGGTTCGCCTTCTAAACTCGATAATGTCACATTTTGCCAGTTTCGACTAAACCCAAATGGTAAATGTTTGGCTTCTTCAAATGGTATTTCACCATTGATATACAATGTTCTATAGGTTGTGGTCTTTTGACGGTCTTGTCTGACTTTAAAGGTCAATTCATAATAACCCGCTGTTTCAATATCTGCGATCCAGGTGACTGCGTCACCAGGTTCTTGATAGTTTTCAGTCCCTAACACATTGAGTTTGAGTTTGGATATAGAAAATGGCAAAACCCCGATGTCTTTAGAAATCCCTCTGGTAATACTGGAGTGGTTCATTAAGAACATATCTTCTGCTTCAAATCGGTAATTAGGGGTTTGAACAAAACTGCCTTGAGGCAAATAATCACTGTAAGGTATTAATGATTGATGAGGCACCAATTCGATGGATTTCAGTTGAAGTGCCCCAGAAATCTTCTCCAATGTGATGACATCCACTGTTTCATCCAGATACACCAATAACCCTTCTGTGTATAATCGGTTCGGGTCTTTAAGCGGTTGGATGACATACGCATCGTAGGTCGCCTTTAAGACAGAAACATCGTTGCCATAACGGTCTTGTCTGACTTCATCGTCCGCCTCTACCCAATAGGTATCTAAAGAGGCTTGTGCTGCTTCTTGATAAGGCAATGCTCCATCGATTGTCATCGATAATACAATCGGTAAATAATTGTCTGATTTTGCTTGATAATTCATCACGATTTGATACAAACCAGGGGTTACCCCTGAAAGGGACAAATCGAGGAAACTTTCTGTTGTCCAATCATAAAAACCACCCACAGAAATGGCTTCACCTGGTTCTAAAATGAACGATGATGCCGGATATGAGTAGCTTTGATCATTGTCATAGGTTTGGGCATGGGCTTGTAAAAAAGCCGCGTATGTACCCGATTGTGCGGAAGTGGTATATTCGATTAACGTGGGTTTCGCAACCTCAGGGTTGAGGTTTTGGACAATGATATTGACGATCCAAATCATCAATAATAGCCCTAAAGAACCCATCATGATTTTACGCATTTTAGCTGAAATTTTCATCTTAACCTCCACAGTGTTTCATTTGAAGAAGGGGAAATCTGGACGTAGATTTCCCCTATCATTTGTCTTATCTTTGTTGAATTGCTTGATCAAACGCCGCTTTCGCTTCGTCATAAATAGCGTTTGCACGGTTATTTAAGTTTACTCTAACGTCAGCGTAAAGAACTTCACCAAAGCGTAGCTTGTTGATGATGTCTCCCATCTTGTTTTCAGCGTCATAAGTACCTTGGTAACGTGCTTGAATGTAACCAGGTAAGAATTTCGGTGGTTCAACAACGACATTACCTGCTTCAACGATGGCTCTTAAGCCTGTGAATGCTGGGTACAGTTCGAAGTAGGCATCTAATAAGTCTGCATCGTTTTGAAGCGGTGCGAAGTTGACTTGGGAAAGCCCTTCGACCGATTTGGACAATTCAATGCGTTTCAAATAACCATCTTTACCAAATCCCATCCACTTAGCCAATTCATAGGCTTCTTGAGGGTGATCAGTGTTTGAAGCGATGGTGAAGAAGTCAGCGACGATTGGCACGCGTTTGTTGCCATTGACGACAGGGGTACCAATGAAATCTAAGTCCCAAGTATAGTTACCTGTGTTGATGTTGGCTTGCATCCAACCAAAATCCCATGAATAGAACCATTTCGCAAGGATCGCACCGTTATTAAACGCTGCACCAGCGCTACCACCTTGGAAAATGGCTTCGATGTCAATACCGGAATCTTCTTTAGCTGCTTCGTATTGGAGTGCTTCTAATACAAAGGATGTGTCTGTTTGTAATGAACGATAGAAATCGATGGTGGTGGCGAATTCAGTGGAATCCAAATTGAAACCATCTTGTGTCATCGTAAACCAACCATAATCGTTATTGAGTTGGGCTGGGTACCAGTGAATGATGTGTTCGATACCTTCTAACCCGACAATACCGGTATTGGTTGTCGATGAATGGTTCGCAGCGGCTTTGGTCAATTGAATGAATTCATCGAATGTGGTCGTTGTGGTTGGCCAGTCTTGTCCACGTTGATCGTATAATGTCTTATTGACAACATAACCTGCATAGAATACAGCGTTTGGTAATGCCATGACTTTACCATTGTATGTAGCTGCACCACGAATGCCTTCAGAGACATTTAAAAACTCAGGGTCTGCATTGGCTACTTCTGTGATGTTATAAGCCCAGTCATTGACGACATAGTAAGGGATGTCATCAGCCATGAAGACATCTGGTAGACTTTCTGTGGATGCTCTAGCAGCGAGGAACTCACTCCAAGAAACGTCATTGGTGGTGCCAGGAATCTTTGGTCTTTCGATGATTTCCACATCAATGTCAGGATTGGCTTCTTCAAATGCTTCAATCATCAATCTTTCCATGTTTGGGGTTTCTGCATCAGGTGCCCCTAAATTCCAGTTGGCGTAAGTGATTTTAACTTTGCCATCTTCTGTGCCACCATTGTTACATGCAACTAACAACGTGACTGAAAACAATAAAACCATGAATACGAATACTTTTTTCATAAAAATCCTCCTTTTAAAATGTTTGACGACGGATGATTGCGAATCGTGCGTCGTATTTTTGAATTTCAGCGGTTCTACCTTCAATCGCGGAAACGATGGATTCAGCTAAATTTCTAGCCCATTCCGCACGATTGACATCAATGGTGGTCAATTCTGGTTTAATGTATTTACCCAGTTCGATGTTATCAAAGCCAATGATTTTCATGACTTTTGGAATATCCACTTTCATTTCATTCAAGTAGTTGATGACACCAATCGCCATTTCATCGTTGGCACAAAACAGTACTTCTGGCAACACATTACCCGTTTCAAAATATTCTTTGATGGCTTGATAGCCGGATTGTTCCCTAAATTGACCTTTTAACTCACAAAAGGGTTGAAGTTGATTTTCTTGAAGGGCTTTAACAAAGCCTCGGTACCGCTTGATATTATCGGGTGAGTCTTCATTCCCATGCATGAAACCAAATTTGGAAAATCCCGAGTGAATCGCCAATTTAATGACTTCATACACTGGGGTAAATCCATCCATACTTTTAACTATGATTTCTGAAGCTGGTCCATAGATTTTTCTTAAATCGATGATTGGAAAACCTTTTTTCGCAATTCGTTCCAACAAGTTCGGTTCCACAGTCGTATCCAATACAATCGCCCCATCGGCTTGTTTTTCTTGTAAGAGGTTGTGTGCAAGTTCGCCACTGCATACAATCATTTTGTAGGACAATGCTTTTAATGTGGTATGAATTTCTTCTAAGATTTCTTGATAAATCGGTCCACCAAAGTTATGAATCAAGACCAAGACATTGTTGGTTTTATTCTTTTTAAAATTTCTCGCAATCCCATTGGGCAAATAATTGATTTCCTCAGCTACCCGTAAAACCTTATCGGCTGTTTCTTTTTTGATGCGTGGGTCATTGTTCATGACATAGGATACCGTGGCGATCGATACCCCTGCTTGTTTTGCAACATCTTTAATTGTGGCCATGTGAACCTCCCTCATTTTTGTATCGAAACCATTCTATAGAATGATAAGATTCAAATCATCCCATAAAAAGAATTGAAACATTTCAATTTGTATTATCATCTTATCACAAGCGCTTACATAATTTCAAGGGGTTTGTGTAACCGATTTTAAGATTTTTTTAAATGTTTCAATTTTCCATATAAAAGATTAACCTTATTGTCTTAATCGTATTTGTTTGAGCATTTCTCCACACTGGTGAATCATTAACACCATACACAGTTAACTATTCTCTATTCAAAGACCACTTTATGTCCACCTAAAACAAATAAAACGGCTTAGATAAGCCGCTTTATTATTTTTTAACCGAAACGTTCATTCTGAAGATTCTATTTTCATGATAATCATGGATTTGGGTAAATACTCAATCGTTACATCATCACCAACTTCAAAATCACCAATAGTCATTATGTAGTAAGTTCTATCATTAATTACGATATACATTGGGTTCGCAAGTTCATTTTCATAATACATTTTCATATGGTAACGATCAAAGTCAATTTTTGTTATAGTACCATTCGTTTCTACCACTTGTTCTTCTTTGTCATAAATCAAAGTAAAATGACTTGTCGACGTAACTATAAAAAGAGAAATTAGAAAGGCTAACACTGATATTAATAAGCCTGCATATTTGAACTGTTCTTTGATATTTCGAGGCATTAATTGAGGTTTGATTTGGAAAATGATACCTAAAACGAAAATAACGAATCCAAATGCTAAAAAGCTTGCAGGACCTGACACCAATGCTTGATAGTATTCATTATAGTCAAAACTCATGGTTTGTTCCTCCAAAAGTAATCTATTGTAATACTATCATGTCTAAATATTTAATACTAGATGGATTTACGTAGAATTCAAATAAATTGGATGTTTTACCCATAATCATCATGAAAAGTAATCACTTTTTGTAGATGAATGAATGACCTTTAAATCATTTTATTCTTATTTAATTCATGAGACAGACCTCGACATCCCTTATCAATATCACAAAAATTGAAAACAAAAAAACCCTTTATAGAAACACTTAAATAATTTATCGTGTCTTTTATAGAAGGGTTATATGAGAGTTTAAAAAATGGTAACTACTCGTGCGATAATCTCATGGTGTCCCTTGCGATCATAACTTCTTCATCGGTTGGGATGATGAATACTTTCACTTTAGAGCTTTCAGAAGAGATGAGTCTTTCGCCGCGCAATTTATTGAGGTCTTTATTGAGTTCTACCCCAAGGACTGCCAAACGATCGATGATCATTTGTCTTAAGACAGGGGAGTTTTCACCAATCCCTGCGGTGAAGCAAATCGCGTCTAATCCACCCATGTAAACATAGTAGGAACCAATATAGTCAGCAATTTGTTTTGCTTGAATATCGAACGCTAAACGGGCTCTTTCATTGCCTTTTTCAATGGCTGCTTCAATGTCTCTTGCATCGTTAGATAACCCAGAGATACCGAGGTAACCAGACTTCTTATTTAAGATATCTGTAATATCTTGAGCGGATTTGTTTAACTTATTGGCCATATAAGCGGTGATGGCTGGGTCAATCGAACCAGAACGGGTGCCCATTGGGAAACCTTCAAGCGGTGTAAAGCCCATCGATGTTTCCACACAGTGACCATTTTTAACAGCCGATAAGGAAGCCCCATTACCAATGTGACATACCACTACTTTGGTTTGGGTTGTCCCCATCAATTGATTGGCACGTTCAGACACATATTGGTGACTAGTTCCGTGAAATCCATATTTACGAATGCCATATTGGGTATACCATTCATACGGTGTACCATAAAGATAAGCATCTTTAGTCATGGTTTGATGGAATACGGTATCGAAGACTGCGACTTGAGGTACATGTGGTAAGACTTGTCTAAAAGCTTTAATCCCTGTCGCGTTCGCAGGGTTATGGAGTGGTGCCATTTCGCCTAAATCGATGATCTTTTGTAAAACCTCATCGGTGATGATGGTGGAATCCTTAAAGAATTCGCCCCCTTGAACGACCCTGTGACCAACGCCTTCGATGTCGTTGATGTTAGAAATAACGTTGTGCTTAATCAACCCTTCAAGAATGAGTTGGACCCCAACGCCATGGTCTTTGATTGGTAAAGTTTCAACAAACTTTTCGCCATTATATTTAATGGTAAATAGCGCTTCTTCTGATCCGATACGTTCAACAATACCCGATGTGATTTGTTTTTCCGCTGGCATTTCTAGCAATTGGAATTTAATCGAAGAGCTACCCGCATTGACTGCCATAATTTTCATAGTTATTAATCTCCTTGTTAGTACATACTAATCATATTATAATTCACTTGCTTTTGCAAGATTTTTTCCCATCATTATGAATATTTATTCACAATACTTAAATCCACTTTTTTTATAACAAATAGCCGTAAATCGCGATAAATTGTAATAAAGTACCTAAAAATACGAAAATATGCCAAATGAAATGACTGTATTTAAAGACTTTAGACAACGCGTAAAATATGACACCTACGGTATAAGCAACCCCACCCGCAAGGATGAAGTAAAACGCGCCTTGAGATACTTCAAATAGCGGTCCAATGAGTGCTAAACCACTCCAACCTAAAATGATGTATAACAACAGATGTGGGATTTGATACTTGTGGATATGGATGGCTTTGAGGGTTGCACCTAAAGCGATGAGTGCCCATTGACCCGCGAGTAAGTACCAACCCATCGGTTTATCGACCACCATGATGAAAATCGGTGCGAACGTACCTCCAATTAAAATATAGATAGAGATGTGATCGAAACGTTTGAATAAGCGTTTGACTTTGGTATCTCTTTTAAATGCGTGATATAACGTACTCATCGTGTATAACACAATGATACTTAAACCGAATACCAACGCACCAAAAACTTCATTGGCGTTGTTGGATTTTAATAACATGAGAATCAAGGCGACGATACCAAATATCGCACCTAACCCATGACTAACTGCGTTTGCAATCTCTTCACCGAGCGATTGAAATGGTCTTAATTTCATCAATAATCTCCTCTATTTCTTTGGTTTGTAAGTCTATTTTATCGATATCAGCACTGACATGAATGAACAACACATTTGGGTGCTTTTTACCCATTTGATAATACGCATAATTACACAAATAACGCCCTGGATCATCCGAAATTTGAATACCCGATTTAACCCATGGTTCCAGTTGAAATGGGGTTTGATAGGTCTGACCATCATCGATGGTTTGCTGATTTATTTGGACCCCTGTATTGTCAGGGATTCGCATATCGATTTCGTTATACGCAAACTGTTCTAAAGATAAATACGAACGGTTCGCTTCACCCAACATAATGATGGCTTGGTAAAGCCCTACATTCAGTTGTTCAATCTCTGTTTTCGCACCAGAGATGGATACAGGTAATAACCGCTTATCGAAAACCTCATTCAAGCGCTCTAAAATCATCGATGACGCATTCCATGTTTTCCCACCAAAGGGTTCAAAGGCCGTGATTAGAATCATTTGAATTGATCCAAGAAATCTTTGCCTTTCATGGTTTCTGGTTCATACTTAGATAAGCCTTCAAAATCCACTTGTCTCATCACTTCAAATGCGACCAGAGCGACGGCGTTGGACAGATTGAGCGAACGGATTTTGTCGGTGGTTGGGATCCTATAACAGGTATCCATATGCGCAGCTAAAATGGTGCGGTCTACCCCAGTGGACTCTTTACCGAAAATCAAATAAATCGGTTCAGTAATCTTCGTATAATCTATTTCAGAGTAGGTCTTTTTACCGTAACGGGTTAAAAAGAAATACTGACCTGGGTTTTTGGATGAAAAATCTGCATAGTTTTCGTAAATGGTGTAGTTTAAATCTTTGATGTAATCCAAGGCACTTCTTCTCAAATACTTTTCATCTAAGGAGAATCCCAAAGGTTTAATCAAATGAAGTTTCGCATTGATGCCAACACAGGTCCGCATGATGTTCCCCGTATTTTGAGGGATTTCAGGTTCAAATAAAACAATGTTTAAGTCCATATTAGTCCTCCTTCAGTGCTTTTAAGACACGGTCTAAGGTATCTTGATACCATAAAATCGATGATTTGTCTGGTCCAGACGCGATCAAATCGATGTGTTCTTTCATATTAAGTCGTTTGATGATGAGCAATGCATTACGCATCAACACGGTCTTACCTTTCCATAAGTAAGGCATGTCTGCGTATTTATCTTTGAATGTTTTTTCCGAATCGGTGAACAAGTCCACAATCGATACCATTTCTTTACCTGAGAGTTCGAATTCTGGGTGGGTTTGTTTCACGATTTGGATGTTTTTTGGACAGACCATTTGACAGATATCACAGCCAAATAAACTGTAGTTCGCATCCATCTCAACATCCGTGAGGATGCGTTTGGATTGGTTGTAATGGCTCATGCATAAGTCCATGCGATAGCCTTGTTCGGACAAGGCGTTGGTTGGACAAGCATCGATGCATTTACGACAGGTACCACAATCATCATGGACAGTCAGTTTTAGTTCTGATTCAATTTCGATGTTCAGAAACACAAGCCCCAAAAAGAAATATGAACCATACATTTCATTGATAATCAATTGGTTCTTTCCAAAGAAACCCAAACCAGCCAAGGTCGCTGCTAAACGTTCATCGTGGTTATGGTTATCGACACCCAATTTGTACTCAATACCTAAATCATTCAATACAGACATCATTCGGTCTTTTAAAACCAAGTGGTAGTCTTTTCCAAAGGTATAAAAGGAAGGTACTAAGTGTGTATGTGTGTGTTTGAGGGTCCTTTTGGGGTAACTTAACCCCAAAACAACCATCGTCGGGTACGTCTCATGGATGACGTTTTTACCCATTTGACGGGCTGCTTCTAAGTAATCTTTGGTGCGAATGATCCCCACCAAATCGAATTTAGATTGAAAAATTGTCCAGAGGTTCTTCGTGTTCATCGATGAATACCTTTCGTTGGAATTTCACCTTTCGATAGAGATATGAACCCATAAATAATATAGTTAAGTTGGAAATAACCATGGCATACCAAATGCCTGCATAACCAACATCGGTGGCGTATTTAAAGAATAAAACGAGCGGTACTCGTAATATCCATAAGCGTGTAAACGTCATGAATAACGCATATTTATTGTTACCAGACCCATTGAATACCGATAGATGGGTTTGGAAGATGGCCATCAACGGCTGTGTCCCTAAAATCCAAATTGAATATTCAACGGTGACCGCGACAATCGAACCATTTTTAGGTCCAACAATGAATTCGGCGATGGGTTTTGCGAAAGGGATGATGATGAGTACCCCAATCACCATGATAATGACGCTGAGGTTTCTCGCCATTTGATACGATTTTTTCGCTCGATCAGGGTTATTCGCCCCAATGTTTTGACCGATATAAGCCGTAACCACTGAACCAATCGCCATGACTGGGTTTAATAATAAGGATGATATGCGATTCCCCGTTGAAAACCCTGACGATACCACATCCCCATAGCTGAGAATCATCGCTTGAATGACGGCGAATCCCAAGGAAGAGAATGCTTGTGCGGTCGCTGATGGCAGCGCGAATTTGGATATTTCTTTGATGATGTGTCCATCAAAGCCAAGGTCACCCACTTCAATTCTAGGGTGATCATTTGAAAAAAACAAATCATATACTGCAAACGGTACGATGATGGCTTGACCGATCAAAGTGGATAAACCAGCCCCAGCAATCCCCATATGAAATACCGATATGAACAACCAAGTTAAAAACATGTTGATGAGGATGCTTGCGAAAGAGAGTATCACAGGAGAGAAGGTGTCGCCACTCGCTTGACGGATGGCTTGATACGCTAAGAATATATAAACAAAGGTAAACTCCATCGATCGGTATCTAAAATAAGTCACGGCGTAGTCAAAAGTTAGCCCTTGTGCCCCCATCATTCTCGCGATCAAAGGTGCACCCAAGAATAGTATCGCGTTGACAATGATCCCTAGGACCACCGAATAAGTTAATAGTTTGGCTGCATAGGTTTTGGCTGTTCTTTCTTTACCAGAACCCAAATATTGACTGATGATCCCTACCCCTGCAATCCCCAACCCAATCCCCAACGCATTGAAAATATTATAGATTGGCCAGTGGATATTGATGGCCGCGAGGGTAGATGCGATGGCATCTTCAGTACCGTCCATACGGGCTAAAAAAAAGGAATCGACGATATCATGGAGCGATTTCAGTAAATTCACAAAGAATAAAGGTAACGCCATTACGACGATGCCCTTCATGATGTTTTTATCTTCAAGTATTAAATACTTACGTGTGCGCTGACCCATGCTATAACCCTTTCAATAACGCATCTATTATAACGTAATCCAGGGCCTTTTGCAATCATATATACAATATATGGTCTTTCTCATAATTTGTCTAAAATGGCGTATTTTCGGCCTTTTCGTCTATCATGATGAACAATTCGAAAGTTTCCAATCAATCTCTTTTGAATGCCTTTTATTATCTAAAAATATAGGGTATAATTGGGTTGACTTTAGGAGGATACCCCATGGAATTGATCGATCGTTATATCCAAAAATTAATGTCGGGTTCAACCCCAGATAAACCCCTTTGGAACATTGAAGCCATCCATCAAGGTAAAGCAGCTGCTTGGAATTATGTTGACGGTTGTATGATGACGGCTTTATTATCTCTTTATGACCAAACACAAGACCCAAAATATTATGACTTTGTCAAAAAATTCATCGATCATTATGTATCTAATGATGGTTCCATGCTTGGGTATGACATGAAAACATTCAACTTGGATGATATATGTGAATCCCGTGTTTTGTTTGATTTATATGCGAAAACCCAAGATGAGAAATACAAAAAAGCCATTGATTTAACTTATACACATGTCCTTAGACAACCCCGTACGAAGGAGGGGTCATTCTGGCATAAATTCATCTACCCACAACAAGTATGGTTAGACGGTTTATTCATGTCACAACCCTTTTACACCCGCTATGAGACGGTATTCAATCAAGAAAAGAATTACGCTGACATCGTGAATCATTTTAAAGTGGTCAGATCTCACATGTTCAATGAAGATAAAAAGCTCTATTACCACGGTTATGACGCTTCTAAAACCGTCTTTTGGGCAGACAAAAAAACCGGGTTATCGAAAAACTTTTGGTTGCGTGCTACCGGTTGGTATGTCGTCGCGTTGGTCGATGTGATCGGGTACTTAAATCCAAACTATAAAGAAAGACAATCGTTCTTCTTCCCACTCTTAAAAGAATGTGTCGATGGCCTTTTACAATACCAGGACAAAACATCCAATCTATTTTACCAAGTGATTGATCGAAGCGATGTTCAAGGTAATTACCTCGAATCTTCCGGTTCTTCCTTACTGGCATACGCCATTTTAAAGGGGGTCCGTTTAGGGGCACTCGATGCTTCTTATCAAGCGATTGGTTTAGGTATCTTTGACGGTCTTGTAAAAACATACATTTCTGAAGAAAATGGCGATTTGAACATGGATGGCATTTGCTTAGTCGCTGGGCTAGGTCCTGACCATAATACAAGACGCAATGGTACTGTAGAATACTACTTATCTGAACCCATCGTATCGAATGATGCGAAAGGCGTTGGGCCATTCATTTTGGCATACACCGAAGTTAAAAAAATCAAAAACTAGCCGCGGCTAGTTTTTTTGTTTAGGTAATCCTTTTTTGGGATGATAAATTTTGTACCAAGTGACTATCAGTTCAATGGTGGTAATGATCCATACCATAGAGATAATCCCTTTGACTGCTAAATCTAAATGATAGGCAAAATCAATATTAAAGGCTGTTGATACCGATTGAACAAACAACGGATTGAACGTGTTCATTCTGGTAAATACGATGGACATAATGACCAGACTAGTGAGTTCCAATGCTGTATAAAAAATGCCCAAGACTTTGGTAAAGCCACCTTCTTTAAACTGAAAAACTTTGATGATGACGGTTAAAACCAAATACGCAATGAACCACGGGACAAATAGATTAGCAACCCATGCGTTGAGTACAGAGCCTGTATAAATCCAAGTGACTTCATCCCAAATCGCGTTGATATTTACATAATTAGTCAACAACACATGGATGAATATGTATCCAAAAATAACCGCAAATACACTTTCTATAATCATTTCAACACGTAGGTTCTTTTTGGATTCAACTTTTGGGATTTTAGGCAAACTTTCCACTCTGAATGGTGGGTTCACTTTCTTTCTGTATAATTCGATACCTGCAAATATCAATGTAGTCACTGCAAACCCATTAAAACCAGCGGAAATGACCGAACCAAATAGGGTTTCAAATACACCCTCAAGGATAGCAATACCCGTAGCCGTAACGGCCTCAATGATACCAATCGCGAACGAAATGCCCACAAATACTGCAACCACAATCACCAATACATGCTTATAATCGTCAAAGAGTTCTGGGGAAATCAAATAGCGTGGTTCTTTGTAGTTCATCGCCATTTTCGCTGGAGATCCTAAGGTAGTTAACACGGTTTTGATGTTTTCAGTGCTTTGATCTTCACCAAGCATATCATAAATATTTGCTTCTAATTCTTTCGAGATGTCTTCACGTTGTTTTTCATCTAAACGCTTAGTAACATCATAAATATACCTTTCAATATAATCGTTCATAGTGTCCTCCTTATAACAAACTACTGAAGTGTTTGGTCATGTCGCGATAAACCTCGATCAGTTTATCCAATGCTGCTTGTCCATCTGTCGACAATTCATAGTATTTTCGCGGTCGAGATTCTTGGGTATCCCAATTCGATACCAACAACCCTTGGGTTTCCAATCTTCTCAACATCGGGTATAACGTCCCCGCTTCAATGTACACATGCTTCTCTTCTAATGCTTGTAGTAGAGAATAGCCATATTGTTTTTCTTTAAGTAGAGACAACACCGCTAAGGTTTGTGTCCCTCGTCTTAATTCAATTTCGAGATTATTTAGGATGGTTTGATCCACGTTCTCACCTCACACCAATATAATACTGTATGTCATACACTATTGTCAAGCGTATAATAATAAAAAATAACCACCTTTCGGTGATTACTTATAGTAATAATTTTTTATCAAAAGGGTTTTTAAGCCTTTTTAGAGTATTGTTCAATGAGTTGTTGTTTCAATTTCCACAAATCTTGTGAAAGGTCCACATAGTATGGATGTGGGTTTTCAAAACGTTTGACTTCATCCCAAAGCGTCGCCATTTGAGCTTGGTGGAATGCACGAATGTCTTTTAATAGTGGTTTCTTATAGACCAATTTACCTTGGATAAAGATGGGTTCTAATAAACTTTCTACTCTAAAGTTCTTGACTTGTTTTTGTTTCCATGGGAAATTCGGGTCAAATAACAAGAAGGGTTTGGTGTCATCGATGGTTTCATGATCCAAGGTCACGACATCCGCGATGGCATTGTTTGTGGTTTTATCAAACAAGCGGAATAATTTTTTGACCCCAGGGTTGGTGGTCTTAACCACATTGTCTGAAAGTTTCATTTTGGGTACCCATTGCCCATTTTCTTTTAAAGCCGATAACTTATACACCCCACCAAAAACCGAATCACTCTTTGAGGTAATCAAACGTTCACCGACACCAAAAGCGTCGATTTGTGCCCCTTGTTCAACCAATTCGCGAATCAGATACTCATCTAATGAGTTTGAAACGGTAATTTTGGTATTGGTTAAGCCAGCAGCATCTAACAGTTCTCGGCTCTTCTTCGATAGATAGGTTAAGTCTCCACTATCGATACGGATGCCCTTTAAGGTATATCCGTTGGGTTTGAGGTAATCTTGATAGACTTTAATCGCATTAGGGACACCTGAACCTAATGTACTATAGGTATCCACTAGAAATACTGAATCTTTTGGATAAGTTTTTGCATAAGCTAAGAAGGCATCGTATTCACTGTCAAAGCTTTGAACATAGGCATGAGCCATGGTACCAATCGCAGGGATTTGAAAGTCACGGTCTGTGATGGTATTCGAACTACCTACCGCGCCTGCGATATAGGCAGCGCGTGCCCCGAAGGTCGCAGCGTCGTAGCCTTGAGCACGTCTAGAACCAAATTCCAATACAGCTCTACCCTTCGCTGCAGCAACAATACGTGCGGTTTTGGTCGCGATCAAGCTTTGATGGTTGATGGTTAACAACAACATGGTTTCAATCAGTTGACACTCAATGATGGGCCCTTGAACCGTCAAAACCGGTTCATTGGGAAATATTGGGGTCCCCTCTTTGATGGCGTACACACTGGACGTGAACTTGAAGTCCTTTAAATAGTTTAAAAAGCCTTCGGAAAATAGATTTCTACCGCGTAGATAATCGATGTCCTTTTGGGTAAAACTGAGTTCTTGGATATATTGGATGGCTTGTTCCAAACCTGCCATCACCGCGTAGCCACCTTCATCAGGGACAGAACGGAAAAACAGGTCAAATACCGCTTCTTCGTTTTTGTTGTGTTCGAAGTAGCTATTGGCCATGGTCAATTCATAAAAATCAATCAACATTGATAAGTTTCTCATACATACCTCCGTGCGTTATTCATTATACCAAATATAAACCTTATTGTGAGATGTTTGAGGCAAAAAAAAGTGCTTTCGCACTCATTTTTTCACTTTACGTTCACAATGTTCACCCACACAATAGCTCGTCTTGATGGGTTTTTTCGGCCTAGTTTCAAAATACAGTTCCTCTAACATATCATAAAAATACAATTCATCCTGCGCCCCAGAAATGCTGTATTTTCGATTGAGTACGAAGAATGGGACCCCTTTGAGTCCAAACTTGGTTGACAAGTCAATGTCTTCTTTGATCAAATCCAAACTGGTATTGGATAAATATATTTCACTGATTTTGATGGGGTCTAGAAAAGGTGTCGCTAACTCGGTTAACACCTCTAAGGATGAGATGTCCAAGTGTTTGACGAATTGCGCATCAAATACCCGATTGACAAACTCAATTTGATCTTTTGAATTGAGCTGTTTCATGATTTTATGTGCACACAAAGTATTTCTTGGGGTTATTTTAGAAAAATCTAACAATACCCCTTCATCAAAAGCCATGGTTTCAATCCCAGCATTGAGTTGTTGGGCTTGTTCCATCGAGATGTCTTTATGTTTGGCTAGCCAAGCGTGGCCATTCAATTGTTCTTGGTTGTTATCGTTAGGTGACAATAAATAACTTCGGAAGATGATATGCACATCTTGTTTGTGTTTAAATCGCGCCAACGCTTTAAAAAACCGTATTTTACCTAAGTAACAAAACGGACAGGTAAAATCAATCCAAATTTCTAATTCCATGGGGTTATCCCTCCATAAGACCATTATAGATGGTTTGGTTAAAAATCTCAAAAGATATACCCAATATATGGTTTTTTAGTATAATGGAGTAGAGGTGTTCTTATGACACGATTCTTACGCTTCATCACACACCGTATCACCATCATCGGTATATTGATTTTAATTCAACTATTCGTATTTGGATGGTTGATCTTATCTGCTTCTAAATACAGTCAGTGGGTAGTCTATAGCCTCGAGGTACTTTCATTCATCGTGGTGTTTTTCGTGCTGGTTTCCGAAGAACCCTTGGTTTATAAGATTGCGTGGATCATCCCCATATTGATTGTTCCCATATTTGGTGGCTTCTTCTACATCTTGTTTAAAAACCACAATTTAACCAAACGAACGACCCGCGTGATGTCCATCATCGATGCGCATCGCGTCGAATCTTTAAAGTCTTTCCAACAAAACATCGATGTAGACGATATTCACGTTCAAAAAATCATTCATCTATTAGAAAGTGATCATTGGCCGGTTTTTAATGAGACTGCATCGACATTTATACCTACCGGTGAAGCGAAATTCAATTACCTTATTGAACTCTTTAAATCAGCGAAAAAGTCGATTTATATCGAATATTTCATCATCAACACAGGACAAGCTTTCGATCAAATATTTCCAATCCTTAAACAAAAAGCCAGCGAAGGGGTCGATGTTCGAATCATTTACGATGATTTTGGTTCATCGATGAATTTACCCAACGACTTCGATAAAAGGCTCATTCAGGCAGGCATTCAAGTTTATAATTTCAATCCGGTTAGGCCCCGTTTAAACTTATCGATGAACTACCGTGATCATCGTAAAATCGTGATTGTCGATAATGAAAAAGCGATCACCGGTGGGATGAACCTAGCCGATGAGTATTTCAATGTCATCCAACGTTTTGGACAGTGGAAAGACGCTTCTATTTTAATCGAAGGTAAAGCGGTCGTATCGCTCACGCGAATCTTTTTAATGAACTGGGAAAACAAAACGAAACAGTTTGAACCCAACTTATCATCACCCGTTCAAACCAGACCTACGGATGGATTGGTTATTCCGTTTTCTGACAGCCCACTTGACCGTAATCTCATCACAAAACATACCTATATGTTGATGATTCAATCCGCCAAAAAGCGAATCATCATCACAACCCCTTATTTTGTGATAGACCAAGAACTTCAAACCGCGTTATACCTACAAGCCACCTCTGGCATTGACATTGATTTAATCGTGCCTGGGATTCCAGATAAGAAATATGTCGCCGTGGTTTCCGAATTCTACTATAAGCAATTGATACAATTTCCAAATGTCCGAATCCATAAATTTAAAGAAGGATTCATCCATTCTAAAATTTTATATATCGATGACCAACACGCGACCGTTGGTACGACCAACTTTGACTTTAGAAGCTTGTATCTGCATTTTGAAAATACCGTTTGGATTTACCGCACCACCGCTTTAAAAGACATTAAATCCTACTTAGAAGACGCCATGTTGTCCTCAAACATGCTCACCTTAAATGAACTGAAGAAACACAATCTGTTCTACCGCTTGTATCAACAAGCATTGGTGGGATTCTCGCACCTCTTATAATCCATCTCGTTTTCAATAAGATGTCTTGTCATTCAAATGACGATATCTAAACACAATTTATATGTTATAATAATCATGGTGATATTATGAATGAACTCAACGAATTATTGGCCCTCTTACAAGTATTTAAGACACCAGCCTATGATAAACTACCTGAAATCGACCTTTACATGGATCAAGTACTGACCTATATCAAAAAGCACTTACCCCCATTTAAAGAATCCGATAAGGACATCTTAACTGCCTCGATGATCAACAACTATGTCAAAGACAATGTGATTAAGAATCCAGTCGATAAGAAATACGATAAGGAAGCCATCGCTTCTTTAATCATGGTTGCGAACCTAAAACGTGTGCTGCCAATTCAAGACATTAAAACCATTCTATCGAGTCCAAATGACATCGAAAAACTCTACAGTGTTTATCAAAAAAACCTCGACGCAGTCAATCAATCGATGCTCAACATGGAAAAAGCACTAACCGCTGAAGACGAATTGACAAAGATTGCATTAGAACTCGCGATTGACGCATCCGTCAAAGCATATTTCGCTCATATGATGCTCAGCAAAGATACCGAACACAGTAAAGAAAAGAAAAAGAAAGACAAAGAAAAGAACACTCAAGAATAAACAAAGAACAGTCTAAGAACTGTTCTTTTTTCTCATTATTAAGCCAATATATGTTGAATAGATCCAAAGAGTAACCAAATGGTTAGTAAAAACCATATAGACATGAAAATATACTTTTTTATCAGAAACTTCGGATTGTAAATACGGATACTTGAAGGATGTTCCTTTTCGATTTCTAAGCTCACTCGAGGTTGGTTTAAATGGTTTTTGATTTCCAAGTCTGAACAGGTATAAACAGATTCAAACCCCTGATATTGATACGTATATACCGTCGTATTGAGTAAGTCAATTGGAGTGTCATCTGTCTTTTGAATGATGGCATCCACACGCACTTTTGGTATCCGATAATACAACACATCTTTAACCACTGTATGAACAAAAATAGCCATGAAAAAGAGGCCCATGACACCATTCAAAATCGCGATAAAGTCTTGTTTAAAATACGCATATACGATGACTAGCCCCAATATCGTCAGGGTGAATACCACACTTTTAAGCGATGATTTACTGCTCATAATAGATTTAATACCTCACTTCACAAATGATGATTTTTAACAACACAATCAAGAAGTCCACACCCTCTTTAGGTAGCGGGATGAATTGATTTTTTCTTTTGATTTATGTATACAAATGCCCATAAATAATGTTATAATATAGTTGAAAAATCTCTATACAT